>JAYSZC010000096.1:0-15771 GCA_043738235.1 Lewinellaceae bacterium
AGTTATCAGGGTGGTAACTCTTGGCTTTGTTAATAGAGCAGCCAAAGGTTACCACCCTGATAACTGATAACAAATAACTGATAACCAATAACTCAATGAGAGTCGCGTTGAATATCAGCCCCCGAGCACCCTTTTAAAAAGTCGAAATCGGCGCCTTCATCGGGTTGTAATACGTGTTCGATAAACAGTTTGGTATAGCCCCGCGTGTAGCCCAAATCGATGGGCACAAATGTACTTTTCCGCCGCATCAATTCCTGCTCGTCTACATGCAAATGTAGCAGACGCTGCGCTACGTTCAGGGTGATTAAATCTCCGTTTTGAACAAAAGCCAGGGCGCCGCCCATGGCCGCTTCCGGCGAAATGTGCAGTACAACCGTTCCAAAACCTGTTCCGCTCATGCGTCCATCGGAGATACGCACCATATCCGTAATGCCTTTTTCAAGTAATTTCGGCGGAAGGCCCATATTGCCCACTTCAGGCATTCCCGGGTAACCTTTCAATCCGACGTTTTTCAACACCATTATGCTGTTTTCATCCACGTCCAGATCAGGGTCGTCAATGCGCGCTTTGTAATCGTCGATTGTTTCAAAAACAACCGCTTTTCCCGTGTGTTCCATCAACTGCGGGCTAGCTGCGGAAGGTTTGATAACGGCGCCGTTTTCACAAAGATTCCCTTTCAGTACCACCACGCCCGACATGTCATTAAAGGGTTCGTCTATCGCTGAAATGACATCGGGATTATAACATTCGCTTGCGGCATAGTTGTCGTTCACGGTTTTGCCATTCACGGTGATACAATCCCCGTGCAAGCGGGGCAACAGCGCCCGGATCACGGCGGGCAGCCCTCCGGCATAGTATAAATCCTCCATAAAGTACTTCCCGGACGGTTGCAAATTGGCAATCAGGGGAATACCCGCCGAAAAGGTGTCCATATCCTGCAGGTTCAATGGAATGCCCACCCTGCCTGCAATCGCCAGCAAATGAATGACAAAGTTAGTAGAACCGCCGACGGCGGCATTGACCATAATGGCATTTTCAAAAGAGGCCCTTGTCAGAATATCCGAGGGTTTCCGGTCGGCCTCCACCATGCGTACAATCTCCCTGCCGGTCAGTAGCGCCATTACTTTCCTGGCACTATCCGGCGCGGGTATCGCGGCGTTGCCCGGCAGGCATAGTCCCAAAGACTCCACCATACAAGCCATCGTCGAGGCCGTTCCCATGACGGCGCAATGACCGTCGCTGCGGCACATGCCCGACTCGGCCAGCACCATTTCGTCGTTCGACATTTTGCCCATACGGTTTGCTTCGCTGAACCGCCAGATGTCGCTGGTACTGATACTTGCCCCCCTGTGTTTTCCAGTCAGCATAGCGCCACCCGACAAAACGATGGTGGGAATATCGACGCTGCAAGCGCCCATTACCAGGGCCGGCGTCGTTTTGTCGCAACCGCACAGCAATACCACGCCATCCAGGGGGTTGGCCCTGATGGATTCTTCCACATCCATACTTACCTGATTCCGGTACAGCATTGCGGTTGGTTTTATAATGGTTTCACCCAGCGACATCACCGGAAATTCCACCGGGAAACCGCCCTGCTCCAGGATGCCGCGCTTGACGAATTCGGCCAGTTCCCTGAAATGTGAATTGCAGGGCGTCAGTTCCGACCAGGTATTGCAGATGCCAATGATTGGTTTTCCCGACAATTCGTCTTGCGGGATGCCCTGTTTTTTAAACCAGGCCCGGTAAATAAAACCGTCTTTTCCGGTGCGGGAAAACCAGCCGGCGCTTCTCAGGGAGGAAGAATGAGGAGGGAGGGATGAGGATTTTTTCATGTTGATATAGGTGATTTATAACGGACAAAAGAGGGTGTTTCAAAAGGTTTATAGTTTATGGGTTTATACGTTTATTATAGCCGCTCGATAGTGCGAATCTTTCTTTTTCGAGCGGCTATAATAAACCTATAAACTATAAACCTTTTGAGCCATCTCATTTGCAGGAAAAGGCTTAAATTTACCCGGATTTCTCATGTCGGCAATGTTAAAAATACTACTGATTGTTGGAGCTGGCGGCGGCCTGGGGAGTATGGCGCGGTACTATGCTCATCTTATTGCTTCCAAATACTTAGCCGGCGCGTTCCCTTACGGCACTTTTTTTGTCAATGTGGCCGGCAGCCTGATTATTGGGGTAGTGTATGGCTTGACCGAACGATCCGGGTGGATGACTCCGGAATGGCGATTTTTTCTGGCTACGGGGTTTTGCGGCGGTTTCACCACCTTTTCAACATTTTCATACGAAAACCTGATGCTTCTCCGCAGCGGGGATTACCTTGTGTTCGGTCTGTACGCGGGATTGAGTTTCATATTCGGTATTGCGGCGATTATATTGGGTATTTTGATCACAAGATGAGTGTTTTTAACAAAATAAAGAAAATATGCAAAATCCCTGGCATGAGGTCTCTATCGGCCCCCAGGTGCCTGAAATAGTGACGGGCATCATTGAAATTCCCAAAGGGAGTCGCGCCAAATATGAATTAGACAAGGAAAGCGGATTGCTCCGGCTCGACCGCGTCCTGTTTTCTTCGGTTTATTACCCGGCGAATTATGGATTTATCCCGCAGACGTACTGCGACGACGATGATCCGCTCGATATTCTGATCATTTCGCAAATTGATTTCGTGCCCTTGTGTATTGTGGAGGCAAGGGTGATCGGGGTCATGCAAATGCTCGACAATGGAGAAGCGGATGACAAGATCATCGCTGTGGCCGCCCACGACGTGAGTGTCAACCACATCCGCAATATGGAAGAGTTACCGCCTCATTTTACACTGGAAATCCGGCATTTCTTTGAGGAATACAAAAGACTCGAAAACAAAACGGTGGTGGTGGAAACTTTTCAAGACAAAAGCATCGCGCAACGGATCGTGCTGCAAAGTATAGAAGACTACAAAAAGAAGTTCAGAACCGGAGGGGAGAAAGGTTGAGAGGCGGAGAGGCTTCGCGTGGAGGTTGTTGAAAGGAATTTCTATTACCGTTCGCCATTTGAACGGCTTCCTTGAAAAAAAGCATAAAAAAACCTCCGATGGTTGCCCATCGGAGGTAAGTACTTATCAATAAAGTGTTTAGAAGCAATTAAGCAATCTTAACATCTACTGCGTTCATTCCTTTTTTACCGCGTTCGGTGTTGAAAGTAACTTGATCGCCTTCGCGAATGTTGTCGATCAGACCAGTGACGTGGACAAAAATTTCTTCTTTAGAAGAGTTGTCTACTACGAAACCAAATCCTTTGGATTCGTTGAAGAACTTTACGGTACCTTGATACATGCAAAAAAAATAATAATGTGATTTTGACAATTTGTCGCTGCAAAGATACGGGCATTATTTGTAAATACCTGATTTTCAATATTATTAACACAATTATTTTTCAAACAAGGCCCGGAACGTTTCTAAAAATTTCGGGGAAATTGCCCCATTTCAAAACGACGAATTGTGATTTTTATTCGAGACAGTATGCAAATTGGCGGAAGGTGAGAAATAGAAATTTTAATTTAGTGGATATTTGGATGAAATGGAAGCGTGTAAAAAGGCAAGGTTGTAATAAGAACTACAGAATGAATGCATTACTGAAAAAGAATACAAATCAAAAAGTGGCTGCCTCAGTTTTTTGGAAACTTGAGACAGCCACATGGATCACCTTTTTTCAAAACTAACAGCAGCAGGATTCAGTGCATTTTTCAACTGCCGAACTGTACTTGTGGAGCAAATAGACCTCCCGAATTGGACTTGTGCCCTCAGGAAACTTGAAACGACCAAATGCAACAGGGTTCCCGGAAGGAATCGGTCCGAGGCGGAGCGGCAATACGCCGTAATACAGCGTAGACCATTCTGCACTTCGCACACAATGGATTTCGAGTATGTCGCCATCACATTCATCCGGTACCTGATCGCCAAATGCCGCATCTACCTTGAACTGTACAGTGACACCATCCGCCGGGCAGGCATTATCCGTTTCAAAGAATATCCCGAAACCTTCCGACCAGATGACGCGATTGCCCGGCAGATAGGGGAACATTTGTCGATTCAAGCGCAACGCCAACTCTTTCTGGGCGCGTTCGTCTGCCTGGAATTGATACCAGGCATCCGGCATATCCTGCTTTGCAACAAAAAGCTGCGAGCCATCGCCGGGCACATGGTGTTGAGCGCACTCGTTGGCTGCCTTGCGCAATAGTTCCCCACCCTCTCTCGTCATATAGTTGAGGTGCATCACGACATCCGTCAGGGTGTGCATATCGAAAAAATTATTCTCATGCGGCAATTCGATACGCCAGCGACTTACAGCGCCCGCATATTCAAAAGGCAAGTAGCGTTCGTCACGGAAGTTCAATTCAAACATGCCCGAATCGTTTTGGCCGCCGGAAGTCGCAATGGCCTCTGTTGCCGCGTACATATTTACCAGGCGCGTGTCGTCGGGCATCGCTTCATAACCATTATTTTTCCAGGCCTCCTGCTTGCAAGAGTCGCAGGAACAACAGCCGCTGTTACAACAATCGCTTTTGCCATGCGCCTTTTTGTGCGGTTCGTTTTTGCAACAGTCGTGCGGAACAACACAAAGTTTGGGGCTGACCCGGGTGCGGCTGCTCAGCAGGGTCAGGCGGCAATGAATACCTGTGTAAGGCCCTGCAACACACGGAATGGTGAGGGTCACATTTTTGATCCGTCGCATGTATTGACCGGGGTAGTCGAGGTCGAATAACCACTCCGGCAGCTCCACTTCGCAGTAACCCTTTTCGCGTAGTTGCAGCAATTGCTCCGGGGAATGCATACGCAACGAGATGTGTTTGGTCAGTTCGTACTCCCGCACATTTTCATCGTAATAAGCCTTCTCCATTTGTTTGATCGCCAACGACAACCGTTCGCCGGAAAGCAGACCTTCGTGCAGGTTATCCCAAATGTCGCCCGGGATAAATTTCCGGGCCAGGTGTCCGCGCTCCAGGTTGAAGGCGCGTTGAGCCTGCCTTGCGCAGTGGAGAGCCAATTCATACATTTGATAATGCATCGCAGCCGTTTCCTGCTGCATCCAAAGGAACAATGCGTGGTTGGTGAATTTATCCCGCAGGAAGTCGTGTACTTCAGCCGCATTTTCAATTTGCTGCTGGTGGTTGTTCAGTTCACGCAGAGCGATGTCGCGGCGGCGCTCGGCGGCGAGGATCTGGCGTTCGATCTGTTCGATTTCGATGATCAATACATCTACCTGATGGGCCCATTCCTGCAAACGCCTGTCCCAGCCTGCTTCTGTCAGGTGGAGGGATGCCAGGGTACTGGCTGCTGTTGCAATGGAGTTGGAAATTCTTGCGGCTGCTGCAAATACGCCGCCTAATTTACTTCCAATAGGCATTTGTTGCAACATAGTAGGGAACGGCCCGACATTTCCAATCCACATATCCGGGACTCCGCCCATTGCCTGTGCAATACCCTCTGAAATCTGGCTCGCGGCATGTGCGCCTAATGATATTCCCATTTCAACCTGATAGGCCACCTCTTTAGCGATCAAACCATTGGCGATCAAATTTTGATAATACGACAAATTCGTTTGCGCTATTTCTTTGGTCTTGCGCAGTGCCTGCACCTGCCAGTCAGACTCACGCCATTGGTTTTGCCGGATTTCGAGTGTAAGATTTAAGAGTTGCCGTTCATGTGTTGCGCGCATTTGAGTCAGGTATTCTGCATCGCCTTTTTCAAATGCTGAGAGTAATGCCGCTCCCAATCCGCGCACTTCTGCGGCAGTTTCCTGCGCTTTTTGCACTAAAAACAAAAACCGGTAAGGGCTTTGCGGCAGGCACCAGTCAAATTCGTCGAAGCAGAATTCATCCGTCGTTTTCCAGCAGTCCCGAATCCTGTTATCGCCGAAGTAAGGCATATCGAGATTGGGACGACCGTTTTTCAAACGTTTGGCATTCAGGCAATTGTGAATAAGCGATAACCTGTCACACACGGAAGAGTACAAACACAACAAACGGGGATTCAGCGGCGCGCAATCCGGCATAAAATTCACTATTTTAAATGGCACAACGAGGGTATCGGATGCCAAAACGGTAACCGGCATTGCTCCAAGTATGTTTGAAGCCGTGTCGAATATCAGTCGGGCTTGCTGGAAAGCCTCAGGCGTATTTTTGCGCATTAATGCATCTCCCCAGTGTAACAGTGTTTCCAGGTAATGGAGCAATATAGACCTGTCTTTGTTTTCAGCATCCGAAACCGGGTCGCTGGCGCAGCAACAATCTTCATTCGGATAGGTTACGGCCACTTCAATCGGCGCCCCCAAAGGATCGTAAGTTACGACTCCTTCCTGCCCTCTAGTCTGACAAACTTTCCAGTTATTATCATTCAGCAAGGGGTTGTACACGATTTCATACCATTTCAATGCCGCCTCGAAACGGCAGTGCGCGCGCAAGTGGCCTGCGACTGCAATGGCAGGACTGAACATCGACGGCGGCAACAACGGCGCGCCGGGATCGAACCATGCAAAGAAAGGAAAAACGGGCAGCCCGCCCACTAAAGGCGGTAGCGGTGGCGTGACGACCTGCGGCAGGGTGATCGCCTCGTCCGGCGCCAGGTCATAGCGGAAGCCGGGGTTCGGTGGCGTGGAATAGCCGGGTGGAACAATACCGCCCGTCACTTCAAAGTACAGGGAATCGAGCACACGACCGTTGAATACAAGTTGAGGACTGGCAGCGTCCATTATCCGAACACCTTCGTATGATTGTCGCGGAACCTGGAATTCGCCGTTGTGTACCCGGCACCAGCGCAGATGCACGATTCTTTTGTATTCCCAGTGCAGTAGCCCCGGCAATTTATCCGGGCGATGCCAGTCTGTCTGCGGATCACCGGGGATTGCGCCCCATTCGGCAACTTGTTCTTTTTCCTCGTAATAACGCGACTCCTCCATCCAGAAATAGTATTCATCCATCAGCGCCGGATGCGTTTTGCCACATTCCTCGCAACAGGCAGAGGCCGGATTTGAACCGCATTTCGCGTCAAAAGTGACGGATGACGGAGGAGTTCCTGCGGCTGCTATCCGGTGAAATTTGGTTCCCAACCGAACGGCTGCCTGCAACCACATGGGCAAATCTCCAGACGCGGTAATAATTTGTTTTGGTATATTCCTTTCAACAGTTCCGGGGGTCTCCGGGTCTTTTACCGTAATTTTCAAAGGCGCCAGCCAATTTAGCCGGGCGTGACGGTCCGGAGTACCCATTAGTCCCAAACCTTCAGGAGCGGTATCTAACAATTGCATCGTTGAAGGCTCCCGGTTTTGCAGCAGAGTGATACCCGGATGCCGGGGAGGGCGTTCGCCGCTCCAATATGCAAGACTTCCCGGCACCGGCATCGTCAAGGTTGCGCGCCGGATTTCCGACTCGAGGAACTGGAAACTTTCCGTTTGTTGCGCTTCCTGCAATGCTTCCAATTCCGCCCAGTTTTCGGCATAAACCTTTCGCCTTTTGCAGGTTTCCCAAACGCGGAAAGTAGCGAAGTGACTGTCCCAGGCCTGAATAAATGCTGCTGAAATGGAAAATCCTGATTCAAGCCCGAGGCGCGCGCGCTGTACAAACAATTGCACGGCACTGACCGCTTCTTCTATACGGGAGGCTTTTTGGCAAATACCGGTTTCTACATCGAGCAACAAGAGTTCGCTCAGGTGTTTCGGTTCAGTGGCAAAACCGCCCCAGGGCAGCGCTACCCGGTTGGCATGGGTCAGGAATGACACCAGGGCATTCCGACCGCGCAGCCGTAACCCGTCATTGATTTGCCGGATATTTTCGTAGCGCAACGGCGCTTCATTTTCAATACACCCATCCCGGAAAAACCTGGTCAGGTTGGCATTTCCCGAAACATTAGGAACGGGTATAGCATAAGGTTCGATGGCATTCGGGTCAATCGAAGCCCACAAGTCAGGCCGTGCTATTCGAATATCATCGGCATAAAAGTTGTGCTCCAGGCAACGCAGCCATTTTTCTGCCTGCCAGGCACGGACAGCCCAACGATCGTCGTTGAGGTCACCCGGATGGGCTGCTGCATTTAATTCATAATCAGGGTTAAATCGCTGGACAATATCCGCATGGTTGACGCTCACGCCAATATGCCGCAGCATATGCGAGACATCATCCGTATGCGCTTCACTTGATTCGTGGAACAATAACCAGGCCGGGCGTTCCGGAGAGGCACTCGATTCACGTCGCATTACCGTATAATCGAACAAACGTTCCCACCAATCGAACAAGGCTTGTATGCGCTGTACAGTTGGCAATACACGTTGGTCATCAGCCGGCTGCGGTGCGTAGTAATTGTCGAGTATGGGCAGGAAATTAAAATCGAAATCGGCCTTGTGCGTATTGTAAGCGATAGTTCTGTAGTAAGATTGTCCGGCAAAGTTCTGCGGATTTGCTAGCATGTAGCCTAATTCGGATTGCCCGTCATCCGCAATTTTCTGAGCGGAAAGTTCAAGCCGGTGCGCAAATAACATGGACTTATAAGCGCGTAAATAGGTCCGCCGGATATCACGTACAGAACTGGTATACCGGATTTCCAGAAAATCTGCGGCAGCTCCTGTCGTATCAACACCAAGCTTCAGGGTGTTGTTTTTCTGCTGCTGAAAAAGTTTGTCAAAAGGAATAGCAATGGGTATTTTCCCGCTGTCGGGCCCGTCGTATTTCAACTGGAAACCCGTTTTTTCCGAATGAAGGTCTTCCGGATCATTGAAGTCAAGCGGGTCGCGTTCCACTTCTATACGAAGTTCGTACATCCCTTTTTTCAAAGTAATGGCTTTTGAACAAGCCGGAGGCGCTTCTTCTTTCGGCCACTCATGGCTGAGTAATACCCAGGTTTTTTGACCGCGATTCAGCATTACACGCCATTTGTGGTGAATGGCTTTCTCAAAATCAGGCGCTTCACCGTCAGGGGTCGGCATCCCTGCCATAAATGAATAGCTTCCTTCCTGTTCAATCAGCAGTAATCCCTTCCAACAGAACTTGAACGCTTCCGCACCGCCAACCTGTGCATCATTTGGGTTAGCAAAGGCGAAACCATTGTGCAAAGTGATAAATTTGGATAAATCCGGAGCAGATGGCAAGGTCAGAGCCATGGATGGCAGTACAGTTGGCACCGGCGCATTCCAGTCATTTTCTTCGGGTCCGAAAGTCGTTGTACCACCTCGAACATCCTGCCAGCGTTTCGTAGCTCCGGAAGTAAAATACTCAGCCAGCATTCCTGTGCCGACCAGGCCGAGCAGCGCAGAAAATGCTCCGCCGTTCGGCTTGGGTTGCCAGGTTACGCTGGGAACAAGGCCACTGTCAGCGTCCCAAGTTGTCAGCGACCGGTTTTCATCACCCCAAAGCGATTTTAAAAGTAATTTTGCTACTTCAGGCCCTTCAACCTGCTCCTGATCCGTCGCACGGGCAACATGAGCAGCCAAATGTTCTGCAATCACCTGACAGCGCGTATAACAAACGGCAAATTGCTGTTGAAACCAATTCCAGCGCAAGGCTTCATCCGATTCCTGTATTAATTTTTCTTCGGCTTCACCAAAATTAGAAAAGATAAAGGCAAAACGCGCCAAATCCACACGCGGCCGGAAGTACAGATCGCGAACCGCTTGTTGTTCTGTCGCATTCAACTGCCGTATACGGGCTAATTTGGCCACCACCGCTTCATCTGTCAGTGGAATTTCAGAGAAAAGTGTTTGCGTTAATGCATCATAACGAAACGGCCCTCCGGGCGGTGTATTCCACATACCGGCTGAAGTAGAGCCTGCGGCCAGCGCTTCGCTGTAGCGCTGTTGCGCCGGGCTGGTCGCAATACCGCTTTCAGCAAGCGCCGCCGGGAAGAAATGTTGCCCAAGCGACAGCAGGTCCGGAGCGGCAGCCGTATCCATGCCGAAATCTTCTGTCAAAGCAGCTTCGATGCGCGACCAGCTCCATTCAGCTAACTGTTCTTCGGGCACTTCAACCGCCAGCAGTTTTTTCCGCAATGTCCAAAGTGAATCGGCATCTTCGTCGTCCGGCAAACCAAACGGGGAATCGTTGGCTTCATTGGCGGTTTGTAAAGGAAAAGGATCGTCGCCGACTGTGTGCGGGTCGGTGGTAAACAAAAAGAGCAACTCCCCCACGCTGAACGTGGAAGCGTATATTTTTGCCAATATCTCGGCAAAGCGCAATGTTTTGGTGGGTTGTTCGTGCCAATGGTGATTGCCGGCAACACTATCCGGTTCGAAGCCTGATAGAAGCGCCAACTCATTTAAATTGTGCCTCAACATCTTGATAAACTCCGGCGGCCGGCATTTACAGCCATGCGTAGCCATAGCGTACTGCTGAATCTGGTCGAGCAGGTGTTGTACTGCCCAATTCCATTGACTTGCTCCCGGCGCCCAAAATGCCAGAATATGCATGCGATCCGCACCCGTATCTCCCGCTGCAGGCGGCGTCCCGTTTGTTAGCGACAACTGGAAATCGTCGAGGAATATCTGGAAAGACACCAATTGCCGAATAAAATCGGGATTGACGACGGCGCCATTGAATAAATGCAGGACTTCGCAGATGTCGCGAAGTTGCTCAAATGAATAAGCGGCGCACTGGGCGTTTTTCAATTTTTTCCATAAGCGAATGAAAACGCTGAGTTGATAGAGCGCCAGATTTACATCCGCAGGCTCGTCAAAAACGATTACCAGTTCATCCAGACAACAAGGTTCACATTCCGGGAATTCACCATTTTTGTTGTGAAATTTTACGAACTCAGACTTCCATAAATCAATAAATTCACAGTAAGTCAATCCTGTTCGTTCCAAAAACTCCGGCACATCGGCCACGATCTCGGTCCAGTCCCTTATTACGCCCGGAAATTGAACCCGATCTTCCTGAAATCCGTAAAACGTATACAAAGGTTTGTCATTGAGGCCGCGCGCGGCGGCTGCGCGTCTTCGCCCTCCCCTTGCAGGCTGGGTCGGAACGGTAACGCCGCCGCCAGTGAAGAACTCATATTCTTCCTGCGACATGCAGAAATAAGCGATGGCGGTCTCTATCCGCACCGGATACCTGAAAAGGTGTTTTTGAAAATCAGCGGTTTCCTGTAATGGATCGAGTACAAATTCCGTAATGTTTTCCCTGAATCTGCGCATCGTCGCGTAGCGGCAGGTTTTCATTGCTTTCAGGTAGGTACAATTGATATCGAGCGCCTGATTGTATGGCAAATCAGGTGCAGAGAAGTCGCTTTTCAGCATTTCATAAGCGGCCTGCTGAGCGGTGGGCGTTGCGGGCGTCGAATGTTGCGGCAACGCTTCCAGCAAGGTTTCCGGGTCGTGTTGGCGCACACCAACGCTTGGATTCGGGTGAGAACTCAATTCGTGCCCGCCTACCTCGTCGCGCGCCGTGTCATAAACTGTTCCGTTGTCGATACTGGTTGCCACCATGAATTCAAGCGACTCGTTGACGATATCAATCAGCGGGATCGGGACTTCCAGGTTCGCTTTTGTCGCCAATAAATCACCCAAAAGGCCACGGCGCGACGCCAACAAGGTAGCCAGGGTTTCAGCCGCGCCCGCTTCAATAGGATCTGCACACTCCGAACCTTCCGATACTTTCAATAAATCGTGTAAATATGCTACAGGACCGAGCGGCGATCGATGCGCTTGCGGAATACAGTTGGTCAGCGAACCATCCGGGTTTACCGGTTTGAAACCGGCCGGGCCGGGTACGGGGTTTGGAACGATGGAACCCGCATTGATCCAGATCGTGCCGGCATGGTCGTAAGCCACCGAGCCGATAAGTGCCTCCTGAAAATCGGCTTCCGAAAATTTGTTGATGATCCCTTTATTCGTAAAACCACGCGCCCACAACGCCTCGATGACGGAAAACTGCAATTCATCAGGTGTAATCCCGGTGGTCAACGCAAGCATTCCTTTGATACATTCCAGCCAGTCGGCAAATTGTTGCTGCGCCGCCGGGTCGCCGGGAAAGATTTCTTCGAGCGCTGCTTGCAGTAGAGCCGGGTCCCAACCGCTGAATAAAAATGTCGGATAAGCCGCTAACAAGTTATCTAAGGGATTACCGGCGGCCCGGTCAAATTCCGGAACTGCGTCCAGTTCAGGCGCATCGGGCGGATCAAAAACATTGGCTACTTCGAAGAATTTGCGCAAATGACGGATAAAGGCCTGCGTCCGCTCTTCCGTTGTGCCGGGTTTGGTGAACTCCGGGAGCAAGGCCGGCGTTGGAATCAACAGCGTTTCCCAATCCTGGTTGGTTTTCGCCGCCAGATCGCCGGCATCATTCACCCCGAAAGCGGGCAATTTGATGGCTGCCACGAGGAGCGCGTGCGCTTTGGTGACGGCACATAGCAACAAATCCAAATGACCGGTCACGTCTCCGGGCGTCAAAGCAGCCCAGAACGGCTTAATATCTGCCCCTGAAAAAGCCAGCCAGTTGGTCAGCAGTCCATGTAGAGGAGTTGCAAGGGCGACCTCACATTCCGGCGTGCCCACTTCGCTGACGGTACCCAATGCCCGCAAGCGCCGAGCGGCCTGGAACCGGTTGACACCTGCCGGCTCGCTTATCACCAGGTCGTCGATGGCCTGCTCGATGTTGGTCACGATCTGTGCTTCGGCATCCAGAGCAGCCATCGCGAGCCGCTGTTCTCGTTTGATCTGGGGCGGCAAAATAGCAGTCAGGGCATAAAAATAGGCCGCAGGCACTTCAAATGCTGGGTCGACTGCCGCTCCGCCTGCCGCTGTCAGGATAACCTTGGCCTCTCTGACCGGAGTTGCCGGCAAGACCGGGAAATAAAAACCAACCCTTCCGGCGTCGGTACTTTGTTGTTCGCACCAGATCGCCGCAGAAAGCGAGAAAATAAAATTCGCGAGCCGCTCGGCTTCGTTGTTGTGTTTGACGTAGTAGATCAGCAGGTCGCCTTCAAACAGCCTGCGGTCGCGCTCATCATCGCTGTCGGCGCCTTGCGGGCCGGTGTACATGTGATTGAACCTGTCCGATTGTTCCGCTACGCTGTTCCCTTTGGGTACGGGCAATGGATAGGCCATCCGATCCCAGATGATCTCATAGGCGATATGTTTGCATTCATCGCGGGTGAGGTCTGCAATGCCGGTGATGCTGCCGGGTTCGGCAGCCAGGACGGTTTCTACCGCTGTGCGCAGGTTTTGGAAATTGGGCGCCGTGCCGTCTTCCGGAACGGAGATATTGTTGCCCAACTGTTGGCCGGGCGATGGCAAAGCGAGGTGCAGGCTGATCGGCTGCAAAGTCGTGAAACTGTTCGGGTCCCCCGGAATAGGCGCCGGGGCCATGGGCACGTTGAAATAAATTTGTTTATGCACGATGTCGTTGCCGCCCCGGCTGATCACCAGGCGAACATCGGCGGTATTAAATTCTCCGCCCGGCGGAGGGTCGGGGATTTCGATCACGGCGGTTGCAACAGCAAAAAAGTTGCGGTCAAAGAGGGCTCCCGGGCCTGGGTCGATGTCGACAATGTTGAAGTGCTGCGCAATCCGGTTGGCCGGGTCGTGGTTCGGCACCGGCGCTACTGCCGCAGGAGAGACAGGAAGCGCTGGTGCAATATAGGCCGCAGTCCCGAAAGCCGGCCCGTTGCCATCGGGATCGGCAAACGACACCTCGTGGGCAGCGATAGAAAGGTCGGTCAGGTAGCCGGAAAAAACGTCGCCGGTAATAGGCTCTACCGGGTGGAGGCGAATGACGAGGAGGGAAGGCATGACAATTCTTTGTTTATTGGTAAATGGATAGGTTTCTTATTTCTCTTTTACCGCCTGCTCCAACAACGCAGAGCGGTCCAGTAAGTATTCAAACCGGTAATCATCTGTCGTCACAGCCACAAATTGGCCAGGCATAGACAAAAGCATCTCCAGCTGCTCTTTAGCTGGTTTCGCGCGGAGTTCGGAGGAGCGGATATAGATCGTATTCAGGTTACTGCCCAGTCTTTTTTCAAGGAGTCCGCCATTCATCCATCTGGCGTGTTCAAAGTTAGGCGGAGTACTCTCAAGGTAGGCCCATTCCGATGTGTCCTCTCCAGGCGGTACAATTGGAGCCTGGATGCGCTGCAAAAATTCCCGCATCAGGTTAATGCTTACAAAGGAATTTGTAGGGTCGTATTGATCACCCAATCTTCCGTTTTCGCCAACAAATTGAGCGCCATTGTTCAGTATTTGCTTGTACGCTTCCAGGTATGCTTTTTCTAACCAGGGGTAGCGCCCGGCAAGCGCCCATCGTATCCTTTCTGCGCTTGCCCAACCCACATAACGCTTTCGGATACCACCCTCTGTTTCTACAAAAACAAAAGCTTTGATACCCTTTATTTGTGCGTACAAAATCGAAATGATGTAAAGCCGGGAAGAAAGCCATGCTTGCCCTTCCGCGAGGTTGATCTCTGCATAATCAGCAGATCCGCCCTCGGTTAGTTGATTAAAAAAGGTGGTAGCATAACTGTCATTCACCAGTGTAGAATCAGCCTTGTGCCAAAATTCCGAGGTTCCGGCTGTTTTACCCGAATCCGGCTGATAGGACTTGGCCGCCACCAGTTCCAGTTCTAAACCTGCAAATCCTAATTTGGTGACGCGGCTTGCCAATGCTTCTGTCAGCGCAGGGAGTTTTTTGCGGTATGCGAGCAGGATAACCAAAACAGCCAGCGGCCACATGATGGCAGCGAGAATGGCGGCTATGTCAATGGTGTAGGTCATTTTTTTAAAATTTTTGGTTGGTCTGTTTCCCATTAGTAAAATCATCACCAGCGATCGGCTATACAGGGTGGAGGCGAATGACGAGGAGGGAAGGGATGACTTTGTTTTTTTGGGTTATGCGTGATTTATGCGTTTATGATACTAGGCAAGTTTCGTACTATTACTCTATTTGAATGTTGAACTCATGAATTGTTCTAAAAAGTAATTGGCTTAAAACTTCTGCTGATAAGCTTTGAGGTTCTGCATGTAGAATGTCTATCAATGCTTTTGATGTTATATTAAACATCTTTGAAGATGAGCTTACTATACCATATGCAAATGGTCCAAATGATAATATTCCTCCACCCAATTTTTCTGGGGCTTCAGATGCTCCTAAAAAAATCGAATCAGAAAATTCTTTGGGCAACCCTGATCGCACCTCATCAACAGTAGACCCTAAAGCCCAATTTATTAAATTTCCGAAAGAGGTCGAAACCAATACATTAATGATTAATTTATTCGATTCTTGCGGTACAAACTTCCCACATACTAAGGCATAGTTTGTTTTAGCACCACTTGGAATATAAAGCTCAATCCCTGCAAGTCGCTCAACTGTTATTGAACTTGCATTTGATTGGAAACATTTGGAAATTGTATATGAGTCAGACTCCCCTATTATTGGGAATTTCCCATACCAAAACCTTGCTTTTGCATAAGAATTAAGTTGTATTTCTATCATGATTATTATGGTGGTGTAAGTCCCCAGAATGTAAACCAATTTCCATTAAAGCTACCAGGGTTGGCTGCGATCACATCAGGATGATAAACACTAAATGGTGAAACTTGATATTTTGAAAGTGCAGAGGCGTGAGCTGCTTCATAGACTAATCCTCGCCCCATTAAGGTAGCTTCATTCAGCTCATGCAAATAAAAACTGGCATCTGCTCCACTGATCCGCCTGCCGTTTACCAAAGCATCCCTTAATCTGGCAATCATAGCTTGATTTTCAGGCACAACTCCAAAACGAGCCAGGTGAGTTTCAACCATTTGTAA
>JAYSZC010000097.1:0-5559 GCA_043738235.1 Lewinellaceae bacterium
GGTATGGCCGACACGGTGCAGTGGTACCGGCATAACGGGTGGCTTTGAGAGGGGTTTGAAGGTTTGAAAAGTTTGATGGTTTGAGGTGGTAACTTATGGCGTTGAGTTACCAACTCAAACCATCAAACTTTTCAAACCTTCAAACCCCTCTCAAAGCCACCCGTTATGCCGGTACCACTGCACCGTGTCGGCCATACCTTTGTACAAATCGTATTTGGGTTGGTACTGCACCGTTTCAAGTAGCGGGCCGGCGTCGCAATGCCAATTTTCGGCGGCGAGTTCGGCGATTTTATTCCGGTTCAGGGGGACTGCCTTGTTTTGCCACCTGCCGATCGTTTCCGTTACAGCGGCAAGCGGGCGTATCAATTCGAGTGGCAATCTTATTTTCAGCGTGTTTTTTTTGCCCAATGCCTGCCTAACGGCGGCGCCGAGGTCTTCCGTTTGGTAGGCATTTCCATCGGAAAGGATGATTTTGCGGCGTATGATGTCCGGAGTTTCCAGTATCCTGAAAACAGCGCCCGCCACATCTTCGGCGTGTATAAAACTCAGGCGCTGGGGTTTACGTCCGATACTCATTTCCAGGCCTTTGTGCGCCAATTTGATAAAAGTCAGTATGTCTCGTTCCCAGGGGCCGTACACGGCGGTGGGTTGCACCGCCACCCAGGGGAAAGTGTTGTTGAGCGAGGCCAAAAAGCGCTCGGCTTCAAATTTACTTTCTCCGTAAAACGTAAGTGGACGAGGTGTTTGTCCTTCCTGTATCATGGTACTGTTTGCCGGCGCGGCTCCCAAAGCAGCCAGGCTGCTGACAAACAAAAATTGATCGGGAATGTTACCGGAATGTTGCAAAGCATGCACCAAACGCCGCGTATTGGCTACATTTCCTTCCAGATATGCTTCCCTGCTGAGGGCTTTCGTAACACCGGCGTTGTGGATAATCCGGTCAAAACGTGCGGTTTCGGCAAAAGTCTGCGCCATAGCAGCCTCATTTCCAAGCGGCAATTCGAGCAATCGAACGCGCGGATCGTTCAGGCGTGAACGGTCGCTGCCGGCACGAACGGCAGCCGTCACTTCATAACCTTCCTTTAGCGCAGTGGCTACGAGATATCCGCCGATGAATCCACTGGCGCCGGTGATCAGAATACGGGGCATTGTTCAGATCGGTTTTTCGTACATTCGGTGTTTTCGAAATACTTTGCCACCAATTTGCACCAAGGCCCGGTTCATCAGGTCGTTGTTTTCTAAAATCCAGGATGCTTCACTGCGCTGTATTCCTTTGCGTTTGGCTACCTGAAAACTGCGGACATACATGCACATATCTAGTCCGGAGCGACGGTATTCCGGCAGGATACCCAACGCGATCACACGAACGCTTTTAATGGATTTTCGCCCAAACAAAAAACGAAACAATCCCGTTGGGAACAGCCGTCCGCGTGGAATTTTGATAAAAATTTCATTCAGATTGGGTATTACAATACCGATACCGATGGGTTGTCCGTCTTTTTCAGCAAAATAAACAAAGTCGGGGTCGATGGCCATTTTCAGGTCTTTGCCCATCTGCCGCACTTCCGCTTCCGTCATGGGCACAAAACCCATATTTTTATCCCAGGAAGCATTGTAAATGGGTAAAAAACTTTCTACTTCCCGGTCGAAATGTTTCATGTCGATGTTGCGGATGGTAACCCCACGCCGCGCCAGCCGGGCTTCCAGCCTGGCGGCAATATCCTCCATTTCGGGCGTCAGATATTCCGGCGGAATATCGTAACTGAGCAAATCGACATGTTTGATAAAACCGTAGCGCTCCAGAAAATCGGCGTAATAGGGGTAGTTGTACGTCGTCATCACATAAGGCGGTTCCTCGAAATTTTCAATCAGCACCCCGCAGGTTTCATTCGTGGAAAAATTGGCGGGGCCGATCACACGGTGGAAACCCTGTTGTCGCAACCAGTCGGAAGCCGTATCGAGTAGCAGCTGTGCCGCTTCGTAATTGTCCGTCACATCAAAAAAACCAAAAAAGCCCGCATTGTCGCCCGTAAACGCTGTGTAGTTATTGTTGCGAATGGCGGCAATACGTCCCAGAATTTTACCTTCTGATGAACGTGCCAAAAAATACACGGCCTCTGAATGCAGAAAAAACGGGCTTTTTTTCGGGTTGAGCAGCGCTTCCTGTGCCATAAACAGCTCCGGGACATAATTGGGGTCGCCGGCGTACAGATCATGTGGAAAGTCGATAAACTGCGCCAGTGCGCGTCGATCCTTCACTTGTTCTATACGTAGCCTGGTATTGGCTGGGGCTGTTGTGGATGGAACAGGACTGTTCATTTTTTTTGTTGAGATGTTATTTTATCGGTTTATAAGTTTATGATTTATAGGTTTATAGAGTGATCGTTTATAAACCTATAAACCATAAACTTATAAACCCATTTAGTTGTACAAAACCGGTTCGTGTAATTCCAGGATTTGCGAATTGCGCCACATGATTTCCACAGCCCGGTCAATTTGTTCAAACGAATGCGTGGCCATGAGCGAGAAACGAATGAGCGAATCAGTACTGCGCACAGCGGGTGACACCACCGGATTGACAAAAACGCCGTCGTCGGCCATCATTTTGGCGAACCTGAAGGTCTTCATATCGTCGCGGATATAAATCGGAAGGATAGGCGATTCTGTTTTCCCGATTTCAAATCCGGCGGTTCTCAATTGGGCCATCGCATAATGGGTGTTTTGCCAGAGTTTTTCGATTCGTTCCGGCTCCTGTCTGATAATGTCGATGGCTGCCAGTGCGCTGGCGGCGGCGGCGGGTGTCATACTGGCGCTGAAAATAAGCGCGCGGGAATTGTGTTTCAGGTAGTTGATCATGTCACGGTCGGCAGCGACAAATCCGCCCAGCGATGCCAGTGACTTGGAAAAGGTGCCTACAATCATATCTACTTTATGGTGTAATCCGAAGTGGTCGCCGGTGCCGCGGCCCTGACGCCCGATCACGCCGACAGCATGCGCATCATCAACCATAACGGTTGCATCGTATTCTTCGGCGAGTTTGATGATGCCCGGCAGGTTGGCGATGTCGCCTTCCATGCTGAAAATGCCGTCCATAACAATCAGTTTCGAGCCATCGCCTTCCACCCTGCGCAACTGTTGTTCGAGCGATTGCATGTCGTTGTGGCGGTATTTTACCACTTTGCCAAAAGACAGCCGGGTGCCGTCGATGATGGAAGCATGTACCAGTTCATCAATAAAAATATAGTCGTTTCGACCTGCCAAAGGAGCGATGGCGCCCAGGTTGGCCTGGAAACCGGTGCTGTACAGCAATACGGATTCCTTGTTCAAGTAATCAGCTAATGATTCCTCCAGTTCGATGTGGATTTTTAGCGTACCGTTGAGAAAACGCGATCCTGCACATCCGGTTCCGTATTGTTGGACGGCCCGGTTAGCAGCCTCTTTTAATTTGGGGTGGTTGGTCAAACCGAGATAACTGTTGGAACCGAACATCAATACCGGTTTGCCGCCAATTATCACTTCGGTATCCTGTTCTGACTCGATCGTGCGAAAATATGGATACAAGTTGGCTCGTTTTAAATCGTCAGGGGTCTGATATGCCCCAATTTTTTGTAAAAGACTTTTGTTCATACCGCTAAATTTTGCGTAAAAAAAGATTTGCTTTGTGTTAAATACTTGGGAATAAAATCGGTTAATGCGATTAAATAATTAGTAATGAATATAAGAAGTTATCTGTTATTAGTTATTGGTTATCAGGGTTGATAATCAAGCATTTGCAAAGAATTTAGTCTAAACTAATTTTGCACGCCTACTTATTATCCTCCGTTTTTGATATTTTTTGACGTTTATGCGAACCGCCGTGATTGGCTCTGATTAATTATACGAGATTATATCAGAATTGGTTGTAGAGCCGAGCACTCTCTCACATCTCACATCTCACTTCTCACTTCTGTTTCCCCCGCAAGTAAGGGGTTGCAGGGCCTCGTAGAAACAACTTTTTGATGACCGGTTATTTCTATGGGATGAGTGGTAGCATTTGCCGGATGACCCGTGTTGCGAAACCATTTTGAGACCGAACAACAGAATTAGTATTTTGGTTTAATTTTTTAGTTAAACTATTATTTTAAAAAAAGCCATGACGGGTCTATCCAGGAGGGTTTGCTCGTTATGGCGTTTTTACTTAAACCTGCAGGGAGCGGATGATCAGTTCGCTGGCATGTTCTGCTCTTTCCTGCATTAATTGTTCAAAAGATTTGCCATCTATCTCCAAAGCCATTTTTATCATGGGTTGGGCCAGAAATGGAAACATTGTAATACCCATGATGGATAAAAACAGTTGTTGGGGGCACACTTTTCTGATCCTTCCCGCTTCGTATTCTTTTTCCACCAGATCGCTGAATGTTTTAAAAAAGTGGGTATTCCGATCCACTGATCCGTTGCATTGCATCCTTTCCGGGTTGCTGTGCATCTCATTCAGGATGAACATCGGCAAATAAGGCGCAGAACTGATTTTTTCAATCTCTTTTGCAATCATCAGCCTTAATTTTTCAAAAAAAGGCACATCAGAATGCAAAATGGAGATGATGTTCGCGTAAAAGTTCTGCGACTGTTGAGCAAAAATAACCTCAAACAAGCGATCCTTACTCCTGAAATAGTAATGGAGCAATGCCTGGTTGATTCCTGCTATCTTGGCTATTTCACACATCCTCGCTGCCGCAAACCCTTTTTGCATAAACACTTTCCGCGCTGCTTCGAGAATGGTTTCTTCCGTACTTACTGCTATGGCTGACACGTATTAATTACCTGGTTTAACTATTTAATTAAGACCTGCAAATGTATGCCCGTTTTCAGCAACAATGCAAGAGCTGATACTTTTTTACATAAACTTAACATGGTTAATAATAAAAAACAAAAAGTGTTACATTTGAACCCTGAATTCAATACTTACTTAACCTAAAACTTTTATTTTATGCACATCAATTGGTTAGCCATCCTCGTGGCTGCACTCGTTCCGCTTGCTGTTGGCGCTCTTTGGTACAGCCCTATGTTATTCGCCAATGCCTGGATGAAAGCCGCCGGATTGACGGAAGATAACCTCAAAAAAGGCAATATGGCGCTCATTTTCGGGCTTACCTTCTTTTTTAGTTTTCTCCTGGCAATGATCCTCATTTCGGTGGTTATCCACCAGACGCATATTTATTCGTTGCTGATGAACGATCCCGGTGTTGCCGACCCGAATTCTGACACTGGTAAATGGCTGGCTGATACGATGGCCAGGTACGGCCAAAACTTCCGTAGCTTTAAACACGGCGCCTTACATGGAACCATCAGCGCTATCTTTTTTGCCTTGCCACTGATTGCCATCAATGCGCTTTTTGAGCGCAAAAGCGGACGCTACATCGCTATTCACGCAGGTTACTGGATTGTTACCCTCGCGCTGATGGGCGCGATTGTGTGCGGATGGCAATAGATAAATAAAAGGGCAAAATAGCAAAAAGCAAAAGGCAAAAAGCAAAGATTAACCGAGTAGATATTTTGCCTTTTGTCCTTTACCTTTTGCCT
>JAYSZC010000098.1:0-2256 GCA_043738235.1 Lewinellaceae bacterium
GTGGCAAATACCCCCCGCGCTTTCATTTGCCCCATCTGGGTCTGTACCTGTGCCACGTGCCTTTGCGTGTGCAACACCAGCCATTCGAGCGTATTACCCAGATTGAAAGTTAAAAAGCCTGATTTTCCACGTCCTACTTTTGCTTTGTTCAAATTAACTTCCCTGGCTGCCAGGATCACCCGCAGCAAACGCTCGGCATTGATCGTGAAACCTTTTACAATATCCTTGCCCATCGGACGCTGCGCAAAGTTGTAGTATTTGGCTGTTTTATAGGCCTTGCTGTTGTTGGGATCGGCCCGGCGTATGAATTTTTTACCTGCGCCGGTGTATTTCACTTTGTCGACGGGTTTCCATTGCCGGGCTTTGGCTTTGTGTACCGCTAATTCCATCCGCGGGATATAACGCTCCAAGTAGGCATTGACATGGGCAAAACATTCCAGGGCGTTCCAGCGTTCCGGTGCGGAGCGGTATTGCAGCGCCGCTTCGTCCAATTGGGCAATTTGAGTGCGTACGATATCAAGAGATTGTCGGAGATCCGTTTCGAGGCGGTCAAGCAGGGTAGACTGTGTCATAGAACTGCAAAAGTACTTGGCTTCGGCACGGTACCAAAGCGAGTGCCAAAAAATTTCCCAAATTGATCGACCTTTGTGGTGTTAAATGTTGCCATCATAAAAAATGAAGATGGTAATTCGGTGTATTTCAATGATTTATGAAAACGAAGACGTTAAGAAAAGATAAAGTTAATGTGATCACGCTTGGGTGTTCCAAAAACCTGGTGGACAGCGAGAACCTGATTACACAACTGAGGGGCAATGATTACGACGTGGCGCACGACAGCGACCGCGAAGACGCCAATATTATTGTGGTCAATACCTGTGGTTTTATTGACTTAGCCAAACAGGAAAGTATCGACACCATTGTTCAGTATGCCAACATCAAACAGGCCGGCGGCATCGACAAATTGTACGTAACAGGTTGTTTGTCACAACGTTATAAAGACAGCCTCGAAGAGGCTATCCCGGAGGTGGATGCCTTTTTCGGCACCCTGGAAATGCCGGCCCTGCTGGCAAAAATGGACGCCGATTACAAGTACGAACTACTGGGCGAACGCCAGATAACCACCCTGCCGCATTATGCCTATTTGAAAATATCGGAAGGCTGCAACCGCACCTGCTCCTTTTGCGCCATCCCACTGATGCGCGGCAAACACATCAGTCGCCCGGTGGAAGAATTGGTGATGGAAGCCAAAAACCTGGCCCGCCGCGGCGTGAAAGAACTGCTGCTCATCGCCCAGGAACTGACGTATTACGGCCTCGATATTTATAAAACCCGCGAGTTGCCGCGCCTCCTGCACGCGCTGGCAGACGTGGAAGGCATCGAATGGATTCGCCTGCACTACGCTTATCCCAGTAAATTCCCGCCGGAAATCCTGGACGTGATGGCCGAACGCAAAGAAATTTGCAACTACCTCGATATGCCGCTCCAGCACGCCAGCGATCCGGTTTTGGATATAATGCGCCGCCAGATTACCCGCGCGGAAACGGAAGAATTGATTTCAAAAATCCGCGAAAAAGTACCCGGTATCGCCTTGCGCACCACCTTCTTAGTAGGCCATCCCGGTGAAACGGACGTCGATTTCGAGCAATTATTGGAATTTGTACAACAACAGCAGTTCGAGCGGGTAGGGGTGTTCCAATATTCGCATGAAGAAAGCACACGCGCTTACGACTTCCCGGATGACATCCCCGCAGAAGTAAAAGCCGAACGCGCCCAGCTCCTGATGGACGTGCAGCAGGATATTTCCTATCAAAAAAATGAAGCCAAAATCGGCCAGGTATTTCGTACGTTGTTTGATCGCAAGGAAGGCAAATACTATATCGGGCGCACCGAAGCCGATTCACCGGACGTAGACAATGAGGTGCTGGTGCTTGCCAAAGGCAATTATATCCGGCTTGGCGATTTTGCGAACATTCGGATTACGGGGGCGGAGGAATTTGATTTGTATGGAGAAGCGGTTTAGTAATGATGAATGATGAATGATAAATGATGAATGATGAATGATGAATATTTGGAGACCCTAAGAGGTGAGGTTAACCCATAAGCCGGGGTGTTGTGAGAAAAAATGAATCCTGATAGCCTAAAATCCCTTTTGTTTTGCCCGGCTACGCCCCTCGTAGAGCGATGGGAACGGATTGAACGGATAAGACACGGATTAAAACGGATTTTTGGTGGCCTGACGGCCACTCTTTTTGATTT
>JAYSZC010000099.1:0-5546 GCA_043738235.1 Lewinellaceae bacterium
GTAAAAACGGGAAACCATGCCTCCCGGGGTATCAAATCTCTCCACGAGGATAACCAGCCGAGTTTTATAAAATGGTGATTCAGAAAAGCGCTGCCATCCAGAAACTTCATTTCCAGCATATCTTCAGCATACCTGCATATCTTGAAACCATTGTCTGTGAAATATTTGGAAACACTTGCTATATTTCCTCTATGCGCTTGATGTTCAGTCAGTTGAACAACCCATTCTGCTTTTCCATGTTGTCGGATCGTGTCTTCCAGGATGTTGTAAAAAGTTTTCCAGTGTCCGTTTAAGTTGCTTGTCAACGCGAGCTTTCCCCGGGGTTTTAATACGCGGAAACACTCCTGAAAAGCCAGGTCCGGCTTGTCAAAGTTGTTGATGCCAAGGTTGGAGACGATTAAATCTATGGAGTCGGGATCGAAAGGAATGTGCTCTGCGGTACCTTCCAGCACTTCCACATTGGTAATTCCGTAGTGTTGTATTTTTTTCCGAGCGCGTTCGTTGGCATTTTTCCAGGGATCCAGTCCGTATAGTTGGCAGGATGTACCCAGCCTTTCCGCCAGTTCCAATAATGGGAAGCCACTGCCGGAGCCGATGTCCAATACGGTTAAATCCGGCTTCAGTTCCAGGTGTTTCAACAGCAACAGCCCAAACGCAGCGCTCCATAAAGGAACTTCGTCAAAAGTGTCGACAAACTTCTGACTGTCTGTGAATTGATAGGATAGGTAATCTGTCATGGAATAACAACTTCAAAAACAGCGGCCAAAGTAAACACTTCCAACAAATTCACACAATAATTAAAACAAATAATTTTATATTTTTTTCCCGACCACTACCACCTTCCTTCCTTCCATATCCGTCAGCGCAAAAACGTAATGATCTCCGCCATCTGCCAGCCCTAATTTTTTCCGAACCGCTTCCGCATTATCCGGGAAATTCCGGGTGGTGATATTGGCTTTGCCGGAAGGAATGCAAGCCATCACAGCTTTGCGTTCGTATTTGCAAACGGCCTCGATGGCAAAACTGCGGGCCGGGAGTCCCGGTACCCATGCAGCAGATGTATACAGGTGCGTATGCTGCTGCAATTTTTGCAGTCCGTATCGGCTGGCAAAAGAACGAAATGCGCCCGCTTTCAAAATCGCCGGATTGGGTTCGTACAGATATTGTTGCGGCAATGCGTATTCCGCGACTGATTGCTGCTCTTCGGCGTAGGTAAACCCGAAATCCTGTACGGCGCCGTCTTTCTGAATTTGCACGGCGTGTACCGAGATATTTTCAAATGGAGTAGGGGAGCGCTCCAACAAATAAAGCACTTCTCTGCATTCGTCGCCGGAAGCCACTACCCATATCCGGCTGACCTGCTCCAATTGCCTGGCGGCCAGACTAATATCCAGCAAAGGCGCCGTTTTGAGCAGAATGCGTGGAGCTTTTTCAAGCGCTAATTCTTTGATTGCCAATATATTGGGACTGCAATCCTGTAACTGGAAAACTTTACCTTTCTGCTGATGCCGCCGCGAAGGATCGAGGTACAGCAGGTCGAACTCATCGGGGCTGTTGCGCAAAAAATCTTCGGCATCAGCGCTTACAAAATGCGTATTAGAAACCCCGAGTACGCCAAAGTTGTGCGCCGTCATCCGCTGCAATTCCGCATCAGGCTCTACATATACAACAGACGCAAACACCCGGGAAAAGAAAAAACTGTCCACCCCGAGTCCTCCGCTGAGGTCTGCCATTTTTTCGCCTTGTACCAACGAGGCCTTGAAACGCGCCGTCGCTTCAGACGAAGCCTGTTCCATAGACAATGCTGCCGGGAACAAAAGCCCCTCCCGGTACCAGGAAGGCACTTTTTTTTGAATTTTTTGTAAAAAATCAATCTGACCCGCAATGTAAGCCATCGGCAAACCGGGATACTTACGCGCCGATAATGCCAGGCGCTGCGGATCATCGAGCCGGTGTGCCCAGATAAATTCCTGAATGGAGTCGAGAGACATGGGGGCGAAGGTAGGCTCCAGAGGTTGATGAAGGTTTATAAAAGTTGATGAAGGTTGATAAGGCTGCTCAAAAAAAGGGAAAATCTCTTTACAGAGTGGCTATTATAAACCTTTATAAACTTTTATAAACCTTCATCAACCTTTTATGATATTTGCCCCTCTTTGTAAAATAGTCTGATGGAAAAGCATAGAATCCGCCGTGAAGATGCCCTGGAGTACCACTCCAAAGGGCGGCCTGGAAAAATTGAAGTAGTACCCTCTAAAGAAACAGAAAATCAAAGGGATCTCTCCCTGGCGTATTCGCCGGGCGTGGCCGAACCCTGCCTGGCGATTGCTGAAAATCGCGAGGATGTCTACAAATACACCGCCAAGGGCAACCTGGTAGCCGTGATCACCAATGGAACCGCGGTGCTTGGCCTGGGCGACATTGGCCCGGAGGCATCCAAACCGGTGATGGAGGGCAAGGGTGTGTTGTTTAAAATCTACGCCGATATCGATGTCTTTGATATTGAACTCAATACGAAGGATACGGACAAGTTTGTAGAAACCGTGAAATTGCTCGAACCCACCTTCGGCGCAGTCAACCTGGAAGACATCAAGGCGCCCGAATGTTTCGAGATTGAACGCCGTTTGCGCGCAGAAATGAAAATTCCGGTCATGCACGACGACCAGCATGGCACGGCCATTATCTCCGGTGCTGCCCTGTTGAATGCGCTTGAAATTGTGGGAAAACGCCCGGAAAACATTCAATTGGTAGTCAATGGCGCCGGCGCTGCCGCGATTTCCTGTGTGCGGCTTTACTTGCAGTTGGGCGTACAGCGCAGCAAGGTCATCATGTTTGACAAAGACGGACTGATACACGCCCGGCATCCCGGTATGAACGATATTTTGCAGGAATTTGCTACGGATCGACTGCCTCCGACAGCTACCCTGATCGATGCGATGGTAGGAGCCGATGTCTTTCTGGGTCTTTCCGTCGGCAATGTGGTGACGCCGGATATGATCCGCCTGATGGCCCCCGATCCGGTGGTTTTTGCCATGGCCAACCCAGATCCGGAAATCGGTTACGACGAAGCGATGGCGGTTCGCGACGACCTGATTATGGCCACAGGCCGTTCGGATTATCCCAACCAGGTCAACAATGTGCTCGGATTTCCCTACATTTTCAGGGGCGCGCTCGATGTTCGCGCTACGGGAATTACGGAAAACATGAAACTTGCGGCTACCCATGCCCTCGCCGGACTCGCCAAAAAACCGGTGCCCGATATGGTCAATATGGCCTACAACGAAAAAAACCTGGTGTTTGGAAGAACCTACATTATTCCAAAACCCATGGATCCGCGCCTGCTGACAGCCGTGGCGCCGGCTGTTGCCCTGGCTGCCATGCAGGACGGGGTAGCGCAAAAAGACATCGATGACTGGGATGAATACCGCCAGCAGTTGGAAAAACGTCTCGGCTTAGACAACCAGATTTCACGCATTATTACCGGCAAAGCCCGGCGTGAGCCTAAACGTGTGGTTTTCGCCGACGCGGAAAACCTGACCGTGCTCAAAGCCATTCAGCAGGTGCGCGACGAGGGTATCTGCCACCCCATTTTGCTGGGCGATATTCCGGCCATCGAAAAAATTATCAGGGAGAACCGGCTGGATTTGAAGGACATTAATATCATCGATACCCGCCAACCCAAAGACCCTGAAATGGCAGAACGGTATGCCGAATTGTTTTTTGAAAAAAGAAAACGCAAAGGCATTGTCCGCACCGACGCGCTCAAAATGATCCGAAAACGCAACTATTTCGGCGCCATGATGGTCGAAACGGGCGACGCCGATGCGCTTATTTCCGGGCTTACACGCAACTACCCTGACACCATCCGGCCTGGATTAGAGATCATCGGCAGGCAACAAGGCGTACAGCGCGTGGCGGGTATGTATATTTTGTTGACGAAAAAAGGACCGCTCTTTTTTGCCGATACGACCGTCAACGTGAATCCTACGGTAGAGGAACTGGTGGAAATTGCCGAACTGACGGCGCGGGGTGTCGAACGTTTTAATATCAAACCGCGCATCGCTATGGCGACGTACTCCAGTTTTGGCAGCGCTAAAGGAGATGACGCGGTGAAAATGCGCAATGCCACGGCTATTTTGCAGGAAAAACACCCCGATTGGGTCATTGAAGGGGAAATGCAGGCGCACCTTGCCTTTAATATGGAATTGGTCAAAGAGAATTACCCCTTTTCCAAATTGTCGGACGAAGCAGCCAATACCATTATTTTCCCCAACCTGTCTGCCTCCAATATCGCTTACAACCTGATGAAAGAAACCGGCGAAATCGAATACATCGGCCCCATTCTGCTGGGTATCCGAAAACCCGTACACGTATTGCAGTTGGGCAGTACCGTCCGTGAAATTGTGAATATGGTGGCCTTTGCGGTGGTGGAAGCGCAGCTGGGGTAATCTGGTGTTTCGTGTTTGGTGTTTAGTGTTTCGGGTGCTTTGCCTGAACTACTCATAAATGCCAAATGCGAAGCGCCCCAAACACGAAACACCATACACATGAAAAAATTCTGTCTCGCACTCGACCTCCGCCCCGATCCCGCCCTAATAGCGGAATACGAAGCCATGCACCGCGCGGTCTGGCCTGAAATCCTCGACAGCATCCGGTCGGCGGGTATCTATTCGCTTGAAATTTACAGGATTGAAAACCGCCTGTTTATGATTCTGGAGGCAGGCGATGATTTTTCTTTGGAAAAAAAGGCCGCGGCAGACGCAGCCAATCCGAAAGTGCAGGAATGGGAAACCCTGATGTGGCGTTATCAGCAGGCCCTGCCTTCGGCGAAGCCGGGGGAGAAATGGCTGCTGATGCAAAAGGTGTTTGGTGTTTAATATGTGTTTTAGTGTTTTGGTTTTTTAGTGTTTTTGAGGTGCATTGCTTACACATTTGTAATGCCTAAAGCGAAGCACCTCAAAAACACTAAAAAACCAAAACACAAAAACACTCTCACTTCATTTTTCTTTCAAAAAACACAAACCCGTTTTTCCGGTATAATTCGTGGCAGCCCGGTATTTCGCTCAGGCCATCCAGCCGGTTAATTTTTGCAACGAAATATACGTTTTTACCTAGGTTTCCGTGCGAAAGTGTCTGCTGGTCGTCGATGGTCAGGTCGCCAGTTACAGGTCGTTTGTTGGCATAAAACAGGTGGGCAAAACTTTTAAAACCGATGGGTTTGATAAAGCAATCCTCCTTGCTTTTGCTTTCGTAGAACTCGATGGCAGCCCGTTGGGAATACGCCTCGATATTACACACGATCAGCAGCAGGCTCATGGATGTGAAAACAGCGCCGCCGACAAAGGCTACTTGCGCCGTTACCCAGGCTTGTTTTTTCCACCAGTAATACATGGCTGCGAGCGTGGAGACAATCAATATGAGGCCGGGCAGACCTTGCCAGTATTTCCAGACGACCTCCGCTTCCAGATTGGCCAGGGCAAATGGGTCGCCAGCGAGCCAGGGTTTCAACAACTCGATATGTTGACCCAGATAGGGCAGGGCGGCCACGG
>JAYSZC010000100.1:0-2251 GCA_043738235.1 Lewinellaceae bacterium
TTTATACTTCGCGCCGCTTGATTTTGTGCATGGGTTAAGCCGAGGACACGTTTACTAAACTTTTTAAGTTTAGTAAACGTCGCCAAAGGCATGTGGGCAAAAGACAAATATACCGTCTAAATCAATGCTAAAATTGCCCTTTGGCCACATGCCTTTGGCGACGTTTACTAAACTTAAAAAGTTTAGTAAACGTGTCCTCGGCTTAACCCATGCACAAAATCAAGCGGCGCGAAGTATAAATGCTTGATTATCAACACTAATAACTAATAACTGATAACTATTTACAGGTCGTATTGCTTGATCTTGCGGTACAGGGTGCGCTCGCTGATTTTGAGTTCTTCAGCGGCTTCTTTGCGGCGACCGTTGTACTTTTTGAGCGCCTTGCGAATGGCTTCCTTTTCTATTTCGTCCATGGCTAAAGGCGAGTCGGCATCTTCACTTTTATCGAAGTTATTGGACAACTTGCCCGGGTCGATGATGATCGGTTTTACCCGCTCATGGTCGCCGGAAGGGAAATACTGGCTGCGTTCGTTGCCGTAATCGGCGCTTTCAAAGGCGGGTGAATGGGCGGGATAGGCGGAGCCGGAGTAGGTGGGCTGCAATTGCCGCACCGATCCGAGGTCGGGCATGTGCAGGTCATTGCTGCGCACCAGTTCGTATATCAGCGATTTGAGGTCGTTGAGGTCGTTTTTCATATCGAACAGGACTTTATACAGGATATCCCGTTCCTGAAAACTTTCGCCGCCATTCCGCTCGGCTATCATCGGCAGGTTTCGGTTGAAGAGTTGCGGCATCGTTCGCTGCAATTGTTCTGCCGTCAGCAGGCGTTCTTCGGAGAGGACGCTGATTTGTTCCGCCACATTTTTCAGTTCGCGGATATTGCCCGGCCAGTTGTAATTTTCCAGCACCATTTCTGCGCGTTCGTCCAGTCGAATCGGCTGCATCCGGTATTTTTCGGCAAAATCGTAGGCAAATTTGCGAAACAACAGGGTGATGTCCTCCCGGCGTTCTTTCAACGCGGGTACTCGGATCGGCACGGTGCTGAGGCGGTAGTACAGGTCTTCGCGAAACTTTCCTTTGCGCACCGCATCTTCCAGGTTGACATTGGTAGCGGCGATCACGCGCACATCCGTTTTCTGGCTTTTGCTGGCGCCGACGCGGATAAATTCGCCCGATTCGAGTACGCGCAGCAGGTAAGCCTGGGTATCGAGCGGCATTTCGCCGATTTCGTCGAGGAAAATGGTGCCGCCGTTGACGGTTTCAAAATATCCCTTGCGGTCGCCCATTGCACCGGTAAAGGAGCCTTTTTCGTGTCCGAACAACTCGGAATTGATGGTGCCTTCGGGGATGGCGCCGCAGTTGACCGCGATAAAATCGTTGTGCTTGCGGCTGCTGAGCCCGTGTATGATTTTGGAAAATACTTCCTTGCCCACACCGCTTTCGCCGGTGATGAGCACGGTGAGGTCGGTCGCTGCCACGCGCACGGCCGTGTCGAGCGCCGCATCCAGGAGACTGGAACTGCCGACGATCCCGAAACGGGCTTTTATGGATTGTAATTGGTTGTTAGCCACTTTGATTCTCTTGAATTAGAAGTGTAGTCATTTGGGTACTCTTATCTGAAACCTTTCAACTTTTTCTTTAGGTATTCCTGTCTTTTTTGATATAAAAAGCGCACTTGAATTTGAGCGAATTACTTTCAAAATATTCATGTTTCTTAACCCTGTTACTTCCAGGTTATAAGTATTTAGGTCTCTTGTATTCATCGATTTATAAATATCGTCTTGTGTAATATTTGACCCTTCAATACCAAGCAATACGATCTTTTTTTGATTGTTAGTTAGAGAAAAATGCTTAAAAAGATGAAGAAATTCTTCTTGTTTGGCGCTGTAAACTGATTTATTGTAGAGGGACACAGTAAACCAATTTGTATTAGAATAAAGAATTGGTATTTGTTTGTCGAACCCTTCCATCAGACTGAAAATCCTTTTTATGCCCTCGCCCAACTCACGCATAAATTTAGATGTCTTAAGTACCTGAGTTATTTTAACATTACGAGATTCATGACGATTATCGAGCGCATAGAGGTCATCAATAGTAAGAGTCGAAAGCAATGCGCCCGGGCTTTTTATTTCAAGGCGGTCATCAAAAATGTAAACTTCTACGCCATTGTGATTGCTATAATCACGGTGAGCAATGGCATTAAGTAAGGCTTCCCTGCAAGCGTCCTCCGGATAGGAATACTTTTGTTCAA
>JAYSZC010000101.1:0-2249 GCA_043738235.1 Lewinellaceae bacterium
CTTAAATCACCTGAAAACCATGCACATAAGGGTCATCGTCGTCTAAGATGATCGTATTATAACCGGTTACCATGGCCCAGCCTTCGATGGAAGGGCGAATGGCTGGTTTTCCGGCCACACTTGTTTCTTCTTCGATCCGGCCCGTAAATGTAGAGCCGATAATGCTTTCATGCACAAATTCCTGTCCGGGTTTCAGCCGACCCTGGGCGTACCATTGTGCCATACGGGCGCTGGTGCCGGTACCGCAGGGCGACCGGTCTATCGCCTTATCGCCGTAGAAAACAGCGTTTCGGGCCGTAGAGTTTTGATCCAAGGGTTCTCCTGTCCACAAAATATGGCTGAGTCCGCGAATGGTTTCGTTTTCAGGATGAATGAACGTATGTGTGTCATTGATGCGTTGTCGCATAGCACGGCTCCAGGCCACCAGTTGTTCTGCCCTGAAATGCTGCAAACCCGGAAACTGCGCCTGCGGATCCACAATCGCGTAAAAATTGCCGCCATACGCCACATCTACCAGCAACATGCCGAGATCGGGGCATTCGACAACTACATTTTCTGCCGCCAGATAGGCAGGCACATTGGTCAGTCGCACGGATTTCACCTTTTTACCTGCCTGTTCATAACGCACCAATATCAGTCCTGCGGGCGTTTCGAGGCGCACATGACCGGGCTTTTGGGGCGTGATCAGGCCTTGTTCTATGGCAATGGTGATGGTGCCGATGGCGCCGTGCCCGCACATGGGCAGGCAACCGCTCGTTTCGATAAACAGCACCGCAACGTCATTGGCCGGGTCGTGCGGCGGATACAAAATGCTGCCGCTCATCATATCGTGTCCACGCGGCTCGAACATCAGCCCGCGCCGAATCCAGTCGTATTCCCGCAAAAAATGCTGCCGTTTTTCGCTCATGTTATTGCCATGCAGCACAGGCCCGCCGCCCGCTACCAGCCGGACGGGGTTACCACAGGTGTGGGCATCGATGCAGAAAAAGGTTTTGACGCTCATTGTGTTTTGGTGTTTTTGTATTTTAATGTTTTGGGGAGCATTGCCATGAGATTAGTATAAGCAGGGCCTTAAATGGTTTATTACCTCAAACTTTTGATATTCAATTATTAATAAAGTAAAAAAATGGATTACTACAAATCCAAAACGCTTATAAAATAGTTAAAACTGTACTAACCCGGGTGTCATCCTGAGCGCAGCGAAGGATCTGCCCAAGCGTGAAAGACAATTTTGCAATTTTGCTTGGGCAGATCCTTCGCTGCGCTCAGGATGACACCCGGGTTAGGGACAAATTCAATTAATTCTTGGCGATTTTGATTGGTTTTAACCAATTATTCGCATTAACATTCATTTTACTCCAGTCTCTGAATACCCGCCTAAAACACTAAAATACCAAAACACTAAAAAAAACACTACACCCCAAACACGATACTCACTGCCCTCAAAAACTCCGCATCCGGTTCGGCTTCCAGGCAGAGCAGCTCGCCTGAAACGGGATGTTGAATGCTTAACTGACGGGCATGCAACAGGAGTCGCGTAATACCGAATTGCTCGCGAAAGTACTTGTTGTGTTTCACATCGCCATGCCGGGGGTCGCCGATAATGGGGTGGCGCAGGTGCGCAAAATGTTTCCTGATCTGGTGCCGCCGACCTGTTTCCGGTTCCACTTCCACCAGGGAAAAACGGGCGGTGGTATAACGCAATCCGATTGTCATATCCTTGGTGACCTGTTGCAATCTTTTGTAATGTGTGATAGCAGAGACCAGCCCTTGGCCCGTTTCCTCGTCTGCCAGCGGATAGTCGATGGTCTGTTCTTCCTGCACAAAACCCCTGACAAGCGCTATGTATTTCTTTCCAAGTGATTTATCCATAAACTGCTGTCCCAGTGCGGCTGCAGCTGCGCTTGTTTTCCCAAACAGCAATACGCCGGAAGTGGCCCGATCCAGCCGGTGCGCCGGAAACAGTCGCTGACCAACCTGGTCGCGCAGCAATTGCAGCACAAACACGCGGTCTTCGCTCAAGCGGCTGCGATGCACCAGGATGCCCGGCGGCTTATTGATCGCAATGATGTCGGCATCCTCGAACAAAATTTCAAAAGTGGTAGCGGTTTCGGCCATGCGGCCAAAGGTAAAGGAAAAATAGAGGTGAGAAGTGAGAGAGCGAGAGCGTGAGAGACATCCCGCTTGGCGGCTCTTTTGAGTTTGGGCTTGGGCTTTTCAGGCCTGGAATCGTGAGTGGTGAGTCGTGA
>JAYSZC010000102.1:0-2246 GCA_043738235.1 Lewinellaceae bacterium
TACCGTCTACAAATCCCTGCCCAAACCCCTGGCCGACTTTGCCCCGGATGAATATTACGGCATCAGCCCGGCAGAAATCGGCGGACTGTTTTCATCAGCTCTCCGGTCCAGGCCCGACCGGCTGCTCGCCTTTGCTACCCTCACCCATAGGCATACCGAAGGATACCGCGTCCATAAACTGATGCGCTGCATCGACCGCAATATTGTTCACAGCAGACTGAGCCCGGTCGATACCGCCTCCGAAACAGAATCCATGATGAGTGCGGCAGCCCTGAGGGCTCTCTACGAAAGATTTCCTGACCTCGTCACCCGTTCCGAACGCCTCACGGACCAATGTGAAATCTCCCTGGAAAGCGGTACCGGGATCAACCGGCGCACCTTTACCGGTACCCCCGCCGGAGACCACGAACTGTTGAGTAAACTGGCCAGGGAAGGTAAACGCCGCCGCTACGGCAACCTGCCACGCGCAGGTGAGCGCACCGAAAAAGAACTGCAGGTGATCTTTAAAATGGGGTTCGCAGCCTATTTCCTGATCACCTGGGATGTGGTCCGGTATGCGCGGAGCGCGGGGTACCATCATGTGGGCCGTGGCAGCGGGGCCAACAGTATAGTGGCTTATAATCTCGGCATCACCGACGTCGACCCCCTCGAACTCGATTTGTACTTCGAACGTTTTATCAACCCACACCGTTCCTCGCCTCCTGACTTTGACATTGATTTTTCGTGGAGCGAACGCGACGACGTTACCGATTATATTTTTAAACGGTATGGCCATGAATACACCGCTTTGCTGGCCACCTACAATACATTCAAGGGACGTTCGATCATCCGCGAATTGGGGAAAGTATTTGGTTTACCTAAAAACGATATCGACCTTATCGTGGAAGAACCCCTGGCCTCAGACAAACACCACCCCTGGGCCAGGCATATCTTTCGTTTTGGCAAACTGATCGAAAATTTCCCCAATTACCTCTCCATCCATGCAGGGGGTATCCTGATCAGCGAAAAGCCCCTCAACTACCACACGGCTTTGCAAATGATGCCCAAGGGTTTTGCCATCACCCATTTTGATATGTACGGGGCCGAAGACCTGGGCTTTCACAAATACGATGTACTTAGCCAGCGGGGATTGGGGCATATAAAAGACGCGGTAGACCTCGTCAAACGCAACAAAAGCCAATCGATCGATGTACACGATATCGCCCGCATCAAAGAAGACCCCACGGTCAGGGCACAATTGCGATCGGGCCATTGTATCGGCTGTTTTTACATTGAATCACCTGCCATGCGGGGCTTGCTGCACAAACTGCGATGCGATGATTATGTGCACCTGGTCGCCGCGAGCTCGATCATCAGGCCGGGGGTAGCACAAAGCGGGATGATGCGGGAATACATTGAACGCTTTCACCATCCCGAAAAAATCCAATACCTCCACCCGGTATTTGAAAAAAACCTGAAGGAGACTTATGGGGTCATGGTTTACCAAGAGGATGTTATGAAGATCGTACATCATTTTGCCGGGCTGGACCTCGACGAAAGCGATGTACTGCGGCGCATCATGACCGGCAAAAAAAAATCGTCGGATACTTTTATGCGGCTGAGGGATAAATACTTCATCAATTGTAAAGCACGTGGATATTCCGACACCCTGACCCAGGAAGTCTGGAGGCAGATCGAAAGTTTCAGCGGGTATTCATTCTGCAAGGCCCATTCGGCCAGTTTTGCAGTGGAATCCTTTCAAAGTTTATTTTTAAAGACTTATTACCCCCGGGAGTTTATGGTCGCCGTGATCAACAATTTCGGCGGGTTTTACCATACTGAACTCTATGTACACGAAGCGCGTATGTGCGGGGCCATCATCCATGCGCCCTGTGTCAACCGCAGCACCTATCTCACCAACATCTATGGCGATGATGTATTTATCGGCCTGGTCCATATCCAGAGCCTGGAACAAAATGTAGCCGTGCGCATCGTCGAGGAAAGGCTGACCCATGGTATCTTCCGCAGCCTCGAGGATTTTGTGCAGCGTATCGATATCAGTAAGGAACAATTGGAAATCCTGATCCGCATCAATGCGTTCCGCTTTACCCGGATGAATAAATATGAACTCATGTGGGAAAAAAACATGGTCCACAATCCACAGGTGAAATATGGTCAGAACGGCAATTTTTTCCCCGATGCCGCTGATCAATATGCTTTGCCGGCCCTGGATGAAGGAAGTTATGAACAGGCTTTTGACGAAATCG
>JAYSZC010000103.1:0-5527 GCA_043738235.1 Lewinellaceae bacterium
ACCACTCACGATTACAGGCCTGAAAAGCCCATACCAAAACCATCGAGCCGCCAAACGGGACGTTTCTCACGCTCTCACTTCTCACTTCTCACCTCTCACTTCTAAATCCTTGGCAATGCCCGCCGGGTCGCCGTGTTCGTATTCGAGCAAACGAATATCGGCGGAAGGATTGTTTTCCAGCCCGTGTTGATAGGTTTTATCGTAGTAATGCAGGGCAATACGGGCAGCCGTAGCGAAATCATCGGCCCGGAGCGCTTCCAGGGCGGCTTTCAGGTGTTGGCCGCCTAATTTTTTATCGATCCGCAAAAAAGCGGCTTCCAGTTCCGATTTTTCTGTTAACACATAGTCCTGCAACAGGTTGTCGATGCGCGCGGTCTCCGGAATTTGAATATTGAACAAGGTGGAAGCGCGCATTTTTTCCAAAAAAGGAGCCGGGATATACACGCGGCCAATGCTGCGGCTTTCATTTTCGATCCAGACGTGTCGCTGCGGGTCGAGTGCGCCCAGGGCATGGTACAGATCATTTTCAAATTGTTCCACGGTAGGTTGCGGCGTTTCTCCGATGCTGCCGAACGCCGAACCTTTGTGGTGTGCAAGCGCCTCTAAATCAATGATTTGCTCGCCCAGAAGCGCCAGTTCTTTCAAGATTTTGGTTTTTCCGCTACCCGTGCGCCCTCCAACCACCCGCATATCCAAATGTATCTCCTGAAATCCGTCGAGTACATACCGGCGGTATTTTTTATAGCCTCCGTCTAAAGTCGCTACCTCGAAACCTGCCTGTCGGAACAACCAGGCCATGCTGCCGCTACGTTGGCCACCCCGCCAGCAATGTACTGCCAACTGTCGACCAGGCGCCAACTGCCGGGCCTGTCTAACAAATCCGGCCATTTTAGGGCCGACCAGTTCCAGGCCCAGTTCCAATGCCTGTTCTTTGCTCTGATGTTTGTAACAAGTACCTACCAGGGCGCGCTCTTCGTCGCTGAACAGCGGAAAACTGACAGCCCCTGGGATATGCCCCTGCGCATATTCACCCGGCGAGCGCACATCGAGCAACACACGGCGAGTACTTTCCCGTAAAAAATCGGCAACATCGAGGCGATTGTCCATAGGGCGAAAGTACCAGTTAGTTATCGGTTATTAGTTATCAGTTATCAGGTTCGGCATGGGGAAATGGATGGAGCATATTCTCACTATTCCAGCCTGAAAGCCTGTTAACGGATAACTGATAACCGATAACTAAGAAAGAAATGGGGCACAACCCTACGGCTGCACCCCATCATTAAACTACAAACGCTTCTTTATTTCTTACTCGATCACCTCTCGCTTCTCGCCTCTCACTTCTCACTTCTTGTTAGAGGTTACGCGGCCCGAACCCGACACCGCCGTGCGCACCGGCCCGTCGACGCCTAGTTTGACATCGCCGGAACCGGAAATAGCCACGTCTGCCTGGCTGCCTTTGAGCTCGGAGGCCAGGACATCGCCGGAGCCGGAAACCTTGATAGCCTGATTGGTAGCGTTGCCTTTCAGGGCCATGTCGCTGCTGCCGGAGATAGCAATGTTCAGGTCTTTTACATCGAAGGCGCCTTTAAAGTCGCCCGAACCGCTGCTGGCAATCACAAATTTGTCGCCTTTTAATACCGAAGTGGCTTCAATATCGGAAGAGCCACTGTTGGCGATTTTATGCAGGTTGCGATAAGTGACGGTGATACGGGCCTTGAAATTATTGTAATTGCCTTTTTTCATCCCGATTTCGAGGGTGTTTCCATCTACTTCCGTAATAATTTTGTCGGCATCGACCCCGCTGATGTCGAGGCTGACGCTTTCGCTGGTGCCTTCCTGCAGGATAATGGCATCGAAGCCTCCTGATATGGCGATTTGATCGAAAGCGGAAAGGCTGCGGGTAACGGGCGATTGGGCGGAAGCCATAGCGGTCAGAACCAGGCCTGCCATAAGAGAGATCAATGGACGAATTTTCATGCTGTCAGAAAGATTTTGAAGTGGATAAATAGACTTTGCATCCAGAGACAGCAGGATTTGGAAGGGGTTGCAGGGGATATACTCCACTTGTACATTGAACATTGGTCATTGAACATTAAAAATTGAACATTTTTTGAAGTGTTAATTAAAAAAATTTCAATGTACAATGTTCAAGGATCAATGTTCAAGAAAGAAAAGACAGGACTCAACCGGGCAGCCCCGCTGCCATTTCAATAAAATAATCCATCGCTTCGGGGTTGCGCATGGAATCGCGGTTGTAGGCTTTGTCGAGTGGCCTGCGCTGTAAAATCTTCTTGACCGGCGTTTCCATTTTTTTGCCTGAAATGGTATACGGTACTTCCGGAATTTCCAGGATCACATCCGGCACATGGCGTGGGCTATAGGCCGTTCGGAGGGCCGTGTTGATGCGTTTTTTCAAATCATCGTTCAGTACGACGCCAGGCGCCAGCGCCACAAAAAGCGGCATCCAGTCGGTACCGTCGGCGCGTTCGAGGTTGATAATCAGGCTATCTTTGATCTCTGGAATGGTATCGATGGCCCTGTAAATTTCAGCCGTGCCGATGCGAACACCCTGGCGGTTGAGCGTGGCATCCGAACGCCCGAGAATGACTAAACTGTCGCGTTCGGTGATCTGTATCCAATCGCCGTGCCGCCATACACCCGGAAAAGTATCGAAATAACTGCTGCGGTATTTGGCGCCGTCCGGGTCGTTCCAGAAAAACACCGGCATGGATGGCATGGGCTGCGTCACCACCATTTCGCCTACTTCGCTGAGGGGGACGGCATGGCCGTTTTCGTCCCAACTTTCCATCGCGCAACCGAGGCAGCGGCACTGTATTTCTCCTTGATACACAGGCAGTAAGGGGTTGCCGCCCACCCAGGCTGTACACACATCGGTACCGCCGGCCATGCTGCTCAGCCAAACATCCGATTTGACGTGTTCGTACACCCAGGCGAATGCTTCCGGCGGTAAAGGCGAGCCGGTGGAGCCGATGCTGCGCAGTCGGGAGAGATTGTATTGTTTCGCGGGTTCGATGCCGGCTTTCATGCAACTCACCAGAAACGGCGCGCTGGTGCCAAAATGCTCCATCCCGGTTTTTTCGGCCATTTCCCACAACACGCCGAGATCGGGATAACCCGGACTGCCGTCGTACAACACAATGGTGGAACCGGCCAGCATGGCCGCCAGGGTAAAATTCCACATCATCCAGCCGGTGGTGGAAAACCAGAAAAAACGCTCTCCGGGCTGAATATCGTTGTGAAAATGGGTGTATTTAAGGTGTTCCAGCAGGTTGCCGCCATGCGAATGGGTAATGGCTTTGGGTACGCCGGTGGTGCCGGAGGAATACAGCACCCACAGCGGATGGCTGAATGCGACGGGCTGAATAGACAAGGATGTTCGAGCCGTTGATTCTGCAATAAGTTCATGCCACAGCATCACTTGTTTTCCGGTGTCTTCCAACACGGCATTTTCATCCAAATACGGGATAAAAATGACCTGATTGACCGTGGGCAGCAGGTTGCAAAGTTCGCGTACGGTGTCGCGTTTGTCGAACGATTTGCCGCCGTAGGCATAACCGTCGACGGCGATCAATATTTTAGGCTGAATCTGCACGAAGCGGTCGGCCACGCTGGCCGCTCCAAAATCGGGCGAGCAACTCGACCACACGGCCCCGACGGACATGGCCGCCAGCACCGCCACCATCGCATGGGGAGAATTGGGCAGGTACGCCGCTATCCGGTCGCCGGGTTGTATCCCGCATTGAATAAAATACCCGACAAGGGCCGCCGTTTGGCGCTCCAGTTCGGCCCAACTCATTTCGCTCAGCGGCCGGCGTTCGTTTTGGAAAAGGATGGCCGGGCGCGCATCGTTCTTTTGCCGGAAAATATGTTCCGCGTAATTGAGCGTCGCGCCTTCAAACCATTGAAAATCAGGCATTTCAACGCCTTTCAGCACTTGTTGATAAGGCGCGTGGCTGATGACTTCAAAATACTGCCACTGGCTTTCCCAGAAATCGGCAATATGTGTGGCCGACCATTGCCAGAGCGCATGGTAGTTGTCAAAATGCAGTCCTTTTTCTCGCAGCAGCCAGTCCATGTAGCGCCGCAGGTGGCTGTTTCGGATGATTTCAGGCGTCGGTTGCCAGCGTACTTTTGGTGTGGCGGACATAGGATATAATTTGGTTTATCTTTGTCGCGAAAGTCCGGCAAATCTACCACCTGTCAAATTGTTCTACCATGAAAGCATGTAAAACCTTTGCCCTTGCGCTATTCGCCCTGATTTTTTTCGCATGCGACAGCACCAAAAAAGTAGTCGCCACGCCGAATACCGTGCCTGGCAAAGACGATGGCATCATAGAAGTGACGTTCCTGCAAATGAACGATGTGTACGAAATTTCACCCTCGCTGTCGGATAATATCGGCGGACTGGCGCGGGTAGCCACCCTCCGCAAGGAACTGCTGGCTAAAAACCCCAACACGATTACCGTGCTGGCCGGCGATTTTATCAGCCCTTCCGTGATCGGCACGCTGCGCCACGAAGGCAAACGCATCCGCGGCAAACAAATGGTGGATGTGTTGAACACGCTTGGACTGGATTGGGTGGTATTCGGCAACCACGAATTTGACTACGACGACCTGGCCGACCTCCAGGCCCGCCTCGATGAATCCAACTTTACCTGGCTGGCCGGCAATGTGCGGCTGAAAGGCGCCACCTGGACACAACAGTTTTTTAAAAACAGGAATGGCGGCACCGAAATTTGTCCTGATAACCAGGTAGTTACGCTGAAAGACGCCGACGGCACCACCATCAACCTCGGCGTGTTCGGCGTACTCGTCGATACCGGCAGAAAACCCTGGGCGGTGTACAGCGACTGGGCCGAATCTGCCCGGAAAAGTTATGCAGAACTCGATCCCAAAACAGACGTCGTGGTAGCGCTTACGCACCTGAATGTCGACGACGACAAAAAACTATCGGCCATGCTGCCCGAAGTGCCGCTGGTGATGGGCGGGCACGACCACGACAACCAGATTTACAAAATAGGGAAAGCGACGGTGGCCAAAGCCGACGCCAATGCCAAAACCGTTTACATCCATACCCTGCGCCACGACAAAAACAAAGGTATCACTACCGTCAAATCGGAACTGCGCAAGGTGGACAGCAAGATCGCCGACGAACCCGCCACCGCAGCCGTTATTGCCAAATGGGAAAAAATAAAAAATGAGTCGCTGGGTTCCGCAGGTTTTGATGCCGCCAAACCGGTGACCACACTCGCGCAGCCTTTGGATTGCCGCGAGGGCGTCATCCGCCACCAAGCTGCGCCCGCAGGCGCTGCCATCACCGATGCGATGTTGTTTGTGTCCAAAAACAAACCGGATTGCGCCCTGCTCAACAGCGGCTCTATTCGTGTCGACGATGTGCTCAGCGGCACGCTCACGGAACTGGACATCGTCCGTATGCTGACTTTCGGTGGCGCCATCGTGGAAGTGGAGATGCGCGGCTCGCTGCTGCGTAAAACACTGGATGCCG
>JAYSZC010000104.1:0-2242 GCA_043738235.1 Lewinellaceae bacterium
ACATCACGCTCGGTCATTCCTCATTCCTCATTCCTGAAACACTAAACACTCCTTTTGATTATTTTCTGCTCAATATTCGTCGTCGAGTAGCCCTGCACAAACGGCAGGCTGAGCACCTTGCCGCCTTTGGCGAGCACGATGTCGGAGCCGACGATCTGTTCCGGCTGCCAGTCGCCACCTTTCACCAGAATATCCGGTTGTATCAGTTGTATCAATTCGAGCGGCGTGTCTGCTCCGAACACGACCACGGCGTCGACGACTTCGAGGGCCGCCAGCAGGTGGGTACGGGTCAATTCGTCGTTGATGGGCCGGGTGGGGCCTTTCAGGCGACTTACGGAATCGGCGCTGTTAAGTCCGATCACCAGGCGCTCGCCCAGGTCGCGGGCGGCGGAGAGGTAGTGCAGGTGCCCGTAATGCAAAATATCGAAACAACCGTTGGTGAAAACAATGCGATCTCCGGCAGCCCGCCAGGAAGCCAAAGTGGCAGGGATTTGTTCCCAGCTTTGTATCTTTTGTTCAATTTCTTCGAATCGGGTCATGTTTTTTATTAATAACCGGCAACAACAGCAGTGCCAGTGTGCCGGCAATCAGGTTGTAAAAAATCTGGATGGCAAAAAAGGCGATGTTGGCATACGAAAACGCATCGCTACCGCTGATGCCATACAATGCCAGCGCCGCAATACAGAGCGCGTGGTAAGTGCCCATGCCGCCGGGCGAAGGAATCACAAAACCCAGGGTGCCGAACACAAAAATCATCAGCGCCGCGCCGCCGCCCAAATGAGCCGTCGGCGGAAACGCCTGGAGGCCGAACACACATTGCAGGTAAAACATACCCCAGATACCAAGGGAATACAGGATAAACAACCAGGGTTTTTTCAGTTGCAGGATACTCCGCAGACCGTCCCAAAAACCCTGCAACATACCGACCACCTTTTGCACCAGCGCCACTTCCATCAATTTTTGCCGGAGAAAAAAGGCGGCCGCCCCCCCCGCGGCAAACAGGCTCAGCAAAACCAGTACCCAGGGCGATTGCCAGAGGGAAGTTTCGTTCGCATTCGTTTGCGTCGTTTGTGTCTGGCTGATAAAACGCAGCAGCGTGTCGCCTTCCAGCAGGAAAGCCAGGCCTACCACCAGCGCCAGGCAAATCACGTCCATCAAGCGATCCATCACGAGCGTTCCCACTACCTTTTCCAGGGGCAGGCGCTCGTAGCGGGCCAGCGAACCGGCCCTGATGACCTCGCCCATCCGCGGAAAACCGAGGTTGGCAAAATAGCCCAGCAGGATGGTCAGAAAAGCATTGTCAAAACGCACCCGGTAGCCCATCGGCTCCAGCAGCATCTGCCAGCGCAAAGCCCTGCAGGCATTGCTCAGGGTGAAGGCGGCCACCACTGCCAGCATCCAGCCAAGGTGAACAGTAGAAAAATCGTGCAGTAATTTATCCGTCAGACTACATTGATCTGCCGGCGTGCCATCGATGCGGCACTGTTCCAGAAATGCGGCGTTCTGGCTGCGAAATACGAGGTACATTATCCCAACCCCAAGACTGAGAAAAAAGAGAAATTGTAAGACTTTTTTCAAGGTATGCTGCGCACGTTGAAAGGGGGTTTGGAGTAGGGAAATGAGAAAGCCGCCGAAGTACTTACGCACCACGACGGCTAATAAACCCCAAAAAACCAAATGAAAACTGGGACATAGGTACGACGACTTTTAGAATCATGCAAGTATTTTTTTGATAGTTTTTTTTAAAGGATGAATTGAAACAATTTGAAGGGGGCACTTTTAATACTAACATTATTTGTGTTCCTGCAAATTTAATTAATTGAATATCAATATGTTATAATGTAAATAAGGTCACCTGATAGTGTTAATAACAATACATATAGGTCATTTTTTGAGCAAAAAAATTTTATAAAAAAGGTAAAATCATTTCCAATAAAATTTTAAAATGCTCGAAGTAAAATGACGAAATCAGCTATGGAGGTTCACTTATTCCGTCATGGAGCGCTGCGAACGGGATTTGAGAACAGCCCTGAACGCAAGGCCTACAACAAATCCATTTTTTGAAAAATAACCCGCAAGGCTGCCGCATCCGCCGCCAGCATATCGGCGCCTGCCTGCAACAACCGCTCGCCGTGCCCCTCGTAAATATGCGCCGCGCCCAAAAAACCGACCACCCGCAAACCCGCTTCTTTGGCCGACGCAACACCGGTCGGACTGTCTTCCACCGCCATCGTTTCGGATG
>JAYSZC010000105.1:0-15596 GCA_043738235.1 Lewinellaceae bacterium
GTAGTGGGCCATTCGTAGAAATGTAAGGCATACCTTATTGTGTAGCCCGGCATTTGTACGAATGGCCCACTACCACCACTAATAACTAATAACCAATAACCAATAACTTTCCGTTCTTTGTCCAGCCCAATCATTCACAATAAGCATATCAAGCAAAACAGTTTAGATTAAATTCTTTGCAAATGCTTGATTATCAACACTGATAACCAATAACTAATAACGGATAACTACTCACAAGAAATCACTCCAATGCACATATATTTTCGTAGTTTATTGTTGCCGGCAATATTGATATCAGGTCAGGTCTTGGCCCAGAGCAACGGCTGGGATATGGTGGAAGCCAATGATTTTGTAGCGGCCCGCAAGGTGTTTGAAACGGAATTGCAGCGCGATCCGAAACATGAATCTGCTTTAGTGGGCATGCTTTTTTGTACCGAAACGGTACACCAGGAAGAGCCGTATCAACAAAATGCCAACCAACTGATGCGCAGCAACTGGCAAGCCCATTATGTCTGGTTGTTCGACCACTTGTTTGAAGGCCGGCCCGAGGAGTTCCTGAACCGGCCCTTGCCCGTTGCTTTGCAGATTCCCATGATTGTAGCCACGGCTGATTCGCTGATGTTGTACCGGCGCACAGCGGAAAGCAGGGCGCTGACCAGAAACATTATTCCCGACTGGAACTGGTCGATTGCAGGGCCGTTCGACAATATGCGTGGAAGCGGATTTGTGGAAAAAAGTATCGTAGAAACGATCGTATTTGATCCCGTTGCAGCATTTAAAAACGATGAAGGCAGCGAATTCAGTTGGCTGCAACGCCGGCGCAGGTCGCCTGGCTCGGCAGTAACATTTGAACTGCTGCCCCAGCACAACGGATTGGCAACCTACTATGCCAACACTTTTGTGACAGTGCCCGTGGCCAGGCGCGTCCAACTGCGTATCGCGCGGAATACACCCATGAAAATATGGCTGGACGATCAATTGCTGGCGGAATTGGGGCGCTCTTTTACCCCGGATGAATGGGATGGCGAAACCCTTACATTTGACTTGACGGCAGGCACGCACCGGCTGTTGGTAAAACTGTCGGAATACCCGGTCGAAGTAGAAGATGCTCCGATTGCCCTCGAATTCCAGGATATAGCGGCAAACGAGCAAAACGAAGACGGTTATGATGCTTACAATACGCGTTCCTATACTTCCTACAATTATTCCAATGAGCGCAGAGCCGCTTTCCAGGTTCGTTTGACGGATCCGGTCTCCGGATTACTTTTCGAGGATGTGTCAACCCATTTTACCGGGGAATATCGCGCTGTGGGTAAAGCACCTGCGCTGGAATATCAAAACCGTCCGTACCTGGATTATTTCCGGCAGCAAGCGGCGACGGGCGAACCCTGGCGCATATACCTGCTGTCAAAAGCCTTTTTAAAATCGGAGGCAAAAGAAGAGGCTGAGGCCTTTTTCGCTGCGTATAAAGCTGCGCACCCCGGTTCGGCATTCGCGCGCTACCTGCTGGCGAAATGTTTTGATGCCAATGGAAAAGGAGAGCGTGCCGAAGCGCTGCTGAGTGAAATGGATACGCTTGCAACACCCACTTTCGCAGAGTTGTACAACCGTTTTCAAAAAATAAACCGGGAGCAGGAAGAAGTGAAATATGTCGGCGCCCTGGAGCAATTGCTCGGCATTTCGCCTGCCAACTGGGAAATTATGAATACTTACCTCGACTTTTTAAAAGAAAAAGGCCGGAAAGAACAGGTGAAAAACTGGGTGAATTATTTTTTGAAATATAATAATACCGAAAAGTGGAAAAAAAGACTGGAAACATACTTAAAAGAAGAGAGTTATAAACCACAGACATACAAACCCCTGACCGACAAACAGCGCCTGAAAAATTACAAAGAAGCAAAAAAGGAGCTCCAAAAACGGTTCTCCACCCAGCATTTTTTACAAGTAATTGATTATTTCAAATACAAGGAGCAGGAATCGGAAGTGCTGGCAGCGTATGACGAAATTACCGCTGCCATGCCCTGGGCCACCCATTTTTTATTGGAAAAAACCAGTTTCCTTTTTGAAAAAGAACGCCCTGCAGAAGCGCTGTCCATACTGACAACACTCCTGAAAGAAGAGCCATATTCACCGGCCATTTACGAGATGTTGGGTGATATTGCCATCGAACAAAAGAACGAGTCCGAGGCGCTGCGCTGGTACCGGCAGGCCGAAAAAGTAAGCGGCGAAAGTGCCCGCTATTCCGGCCTGCGTGATAAAGTGGAGAAACTCGATAACCGAAAAAAGTATTCGGGTTATTTCCGTCCCGTACAGCTGGCGCAAGTGGCCAAAGAACAGTCGGGTATTGAAGAATATGCCGATGAAGAAGCGCTTGTACTGCTATTTTCCGTACAAAACACCTATTTGCGGGAGGAGAATAAAGTGGAGTCGCTTCGAAAAGCGGCCATCCGCATCTTGAGCGAAGCCGGCGCCAAAAACTGGACGGAGGCCGACCTGCGTCAAATCGGCCAGATCACCTCTGCCAAAGTGCTCAAGCGCGATGGCAGCATCACTTCGCCCGAGTTGGGATATGGCATGGCGGTGTTTAAAAACCTGCAGGCAGGCGATGTAATCCTGGTGGAAGGTACTACGGAAATGGGTGTGTCGGAAGAGATTGCCGGCGATTTCTGGGATTTGCACATCTCCAACTGGCAGGTTCCGGTGTTGCATGTTGTCACCGAGTTGCTGGCGCCTGCTGATCTGGATTTACAATTTGCAGCCAACCGCCTGGATGCAACCCCCATGAGCCGGCGCGATACCGGCGAATTCAGTTTGTACACCTGGGAATGGCGGCATGTTCCTAAAATGGAATCGGAAGAAGCTGCGCCCGATACTTATGATAACTATGCCTGGCTGATGATCGGCAGTATGCCGGATTGGAGTCCGGTGGTGCGCTGGTATGAACGACAGACATACTGCCGTACCGAACCCAACTATGAAGTGCTCGAAAAGGCGCGGCAGATCATCCGTCCCGGCATGAAAGAAGAAGAGATCGTAGAGGCATTACACACCTTTATCGTCCGGGAAATCAACTATTCCTACGTGCCTTTTCTGAACAACAACTACATTCCTAAAAAACCGGGCGAAACCATATCCGGCAAGGTGGGCGATTGTAAGGATGTCGCTACCCTGATGATTGCCTTGCTACACGAATATGATATTCCGGCCTGGTATACTCTAGTGAGCACGCACTCCTTCAGCAACCGGCAAATGCGGCCTTCGATATATGTATTCAACCATGCCATTATTGCGTATGAGTTAAAAGATAAAAAATTGCGATTTGCAGACCTGACGACCGACTATTTCCCGACGGGCGTGTTGCCTTCCGGCGATTCGGATGCCTGGGGTTTGGTGATCCGCCCCGGCGAGAAGGAAGTTCAACGACTGCCCAACCATGCGCTCGATCCGGCAGTAACGCGGATTGAAATCGAAGCCAAAGCCACGCTCGACCCGGAAGGCAACTTACAGGTTGATCTTCATACCGTGCAGCATGGCACGATAGCCGGGCACTGGCGCGAGTTGCTACAACGCGCCAATGTGGTCGACCGGCGAAAATTGCTGTCCGATTATTTTAGCGGAGGCGTGCTGACCCACGTGAATCTGAACCGGTTTGAATGCGACAACCTCGACAGCATTAATACACCCCTGAGTATCCGTATGCAAATAACCGCATACAACCAACTGGATCATGTTTCGGGCCTCTATATTATGCCCCTGCCTTTACCGCTGAGCACCCCGACCCAAAAGGCGCTTTTTAGCAACAAACGATACAATGACCTGGACTTAGACGCGCTTTTTGAACTGGCGCCCGTGCGGGAAACCGTTGAATTGATATTGCCTAAAGGTTATCAGTTGGCAGAGATGCCGGTTAATCAGCAGTTTTCCAGTCCGTTCGGGGATTACAGCCTTTCCTTTGAAAAAACCGCTGCCGGATTGCGCATCCGGCGGGAGGTCATTTTCCACCAGCGTTTTATAGATCATACAGATTTCCAGGAATTAAAAAAGTATTACCTCCGCATGTTGGATGCGGATGACTTATTGCTGGCTTTGAAGAAATAACTGCACCCATTTGGTAAAACAGAAGATAAATAATCCGTTTTTTGCCATCTCCATCTGATTATATCTATTTTTCATTTGGAATCAAATTTTATTTCTTCTTTTGCAAAGCAAACAAGCTTTGTTTCTAATCATTTTTTGAAAATTTTTTTCTGAAAATAAGACCTGATCCGTATGAAAAAAATGTACAAATTTTTGACTTTTAATATTTTGTGTATTCTCTACTTTGGTGCGACTTCCTTGAGCGCTCAAATAACGCTAAAAGGAAAAGTATTGGATACCGAAAGTGGTGAAGACCTCATTGGCGCGGCCATTGCCGTCATCAGCGGCGGTACCGGCGGGGCAGTAACCAACTACGAAGGCGAATTTAGCCTGAAAGTGGATGTATTGCCGGCTACTCTGCGAATATCTTACACCGGTTATGCTACCCAGGAAGTGAATGTCAGCACTGCAGAACGCATCACCATAAAACTGAGCACCAGTTCCATCATCATCGCCGAAGCGGTGGTGCGCGGGCAACGCATCGACGACAAGCAGAAAGCCGCGCCCCTGACGGTCGAAAACCTCGACGCCATCGCCATCAGAGAAACGGCGGCGGTGAGTTTTTACAATGGTCTGGGTAACCTGAAAGGGGTAGACCTGACCACTGCCAGCCTGGGTTTTACGGTCATCAATATGCGGGGCTTTAATTCCACCAGCCCGGTGCGTTCACTTCAAATTATCGACGGGGTAGACAACCAGGCGCCCGGACTGAACTTTTCGCTCGGCAATTTCCTCGGCTGCAGCGAATTAGACGTCAACAAAGTAGACCTCGTGGTCGGCGCCAGTTCGGCATTCTACGGCCCCAACGCTTTCAACGGGGTAATTTCCATGGAATCCAAAAACCCGTTCGTGCATCGCGGGCTGTCGGTTTCACTCAAAACCGGCGAGCGCAATTTGCTGGAAGGCGCTTTCCGGTATGGCGACGCCATTAAAAACAAAGCGGGACACCCCGTTTTCGCTTATAAACTCAACCTGTTTGCCCTGCGCGCCAATGACTGGGTAGCCGACAATTACGATCCTATCACAGAGGCGGAAGGCAATCAGGTATTTGCAACAGCCGGTCAAAACCCCGGAGGCTGGAATGCCGTCAATATTTATGGCGATGAGTATTCCGGCAGGTTTGTCTCTACGTACGATGCGCGCGCCGGATTGAACAGTTTTCACCGTCAGGGCTACAAAGAAGTCGACGTAGTGGATTATGACACCAAAAATTTAAAAGCGGGGGTCGCCCTGCATTTCCGTCTGAACCCGTCCAAGGAATTTGATTCTCCCGAATTAATTGTGGCTTCCAACTACGGTACTGGTACTACTGTTTATCAGGGCGATAACCGCTTCAGCCTGAGAGGTATACAATTCTACCAGAACCGGATCGAGTTGCGTCAGAAAGATAAGTTTTTTGTCCGTTTGTACTCTACCAACGAGGATGCAGGCCGCTCATACGACCCGTATTTTACTTCGCTTAAAATGCTGGAAGCATCCAAAACAAACGAACAATGGCAGCAAGCCTATGAATTTTGGTGGGTGCGCAATGACCTGGGCGCCGTATTTAATAAAATGAAAGCCGCAGGGTATGGCCCGCCCGATAATTTCAACGCATTATTGCAGTGGCAACGCGACAACAGCGCGACGCTGGCTGATTACCACCAGCAGGCTCAGGCTTATGCCAACCAGCAGAATCCGTCCAGCACCCTTCCATTCTTTGAACCCGGAACGCCCCGTTACGATTCGCTGTTTAATGCAATTGTCAGTCGTAAAAACAATAGCCGCGAAAACGGAACGCTGTTCTATGATAAATCCGCTTTATACCATGCGCACGGTGAGTATCGTTTCAAACCAAAATTCCTGAACGAGTGGGTAGTAGGCGCTAATACGCGCCTGTACCGCCCAGTTTCGGACGGCACTATTTTTAACGACTCGCTGGATATTCGTATCAAAAATTCGGAATTTGGCATTTACACCGGCGCGGATAAACAAGTAGGTAATTTTAAATTCTCCGCTACCGTACGGGTAGATAAAAACCAGAATTTCGACTATCTGGCTACGCCTGCGACCTCTATTGTATGGACGCCCCGCGAAAATAATTACCTGCGCCTTTCTTTCTCTTCCGCCATTCGAAACCCGACGCTGACCGACCAGTACCTGAACCTCCGCGTTGGCCCTGCAACGCTGATCGGCAACCTGAACGGGTTTGATAGCCTGATTACGCTGGAATCATTCAGGGATTATCGCGATGACAATTCTATTCCCTTGGTGTACCAGAACATTGCACCCATTCGCCCGGAAAAAGTGAAAACATTCGAACTGGGTTACCGCACCACTCTTTTTAACCGCGTCTACATGGACGCGGGTTATTACTACAATATTTACAACGATTTTATCGGGTATAATATCGGACTTACACTGCCATTTGAGCGCGTAGAGGTTTTTCCGGGTGTGTATACTTTTTTCCCGGATTTTGATAAACTGCAGGTATTTCGTGTGGCTTCCAATGCTTCACAAAGGGTTACTTCTCAAGGCATTGCTATCGGTCTGAATTATTATTTCCTCAATTACTTTATGGTGCAGGGAAATTACAGCTGGAACAAACTCAATACGGCCGAAACAGACCCGATAGTTCCCGCATTTAATACACCGGAGCACAAATACAACCTCGGGTTCTCCGGTCGCGACATCAAGACCTGGGGTAGAAATACTTTAGGGTTCAATATCAATTACAAATGGATAGACAACTTCACGTTTGAAGGTTCGCCGCAGTTTACAGGGATCATCCCTTCGTATGAATTGCTGGATGCCCAGGTCAATATGAATTTTCCGAAAATACATTCTACAATTAAACTGGGCGCATCCAATTTGCTCAATAACAAACAATTTCAGACCTATGGTGGCCCGCGTATCGGTCGAATGGCTTACCTTTCGCTGGTATATGATTTCCGAGAAAAATAGACGTTTCCCGACGTAAGGAGTTGGATTTTACAAGGATTCCATATTCATTTCCTATTTTTGAAATGATATTACAGTATAGTGAAATTCGACACCCTTTCTATTCATACATTTAACCTGCTAAACTTTTTTAACCATGCAATTAGCAAAATTACCCATCCTTCTCCTCCTGTTGTTAGCCTTTGGAGTTAGGGTATCGGCCCAAGACCGTTATCTGGAACCCGTATTTTCACAGGCCAGTAAAACAACAATTATCTACGGATCTAACTGGACCGTTTTACCACTTGCTGTACCCGGCGCACATACGTTGAAGCAGCCTTTGCAAGCACAGATATACACACCGGCAGGCGATACGGAAACAGAACGCCCACTGGTTATCTATCTGCATACCGGCAACTTTTTCCCTTATCCGCAGAATGGTTCCTGCGGCGGTTTGCTGACTGACTCTGCCGCCGTGACATTTGCTACTCGATTGGCAAAAATGGGCTACGTGGTAGCCGTTGCAGATTACCGCTTAGGCTGGAACCCGTTCGCTTCCGCGGAATTGGTGCGCCGTTTTACCCTGATCAATGCCGCTTACCGCGGCGTACAGGACGTGCGTTCCTGCATCCGTTTCTTCCGCCAGTCCGTAGCTGTGGGTGGCAATCCATACGGCATCGACCCGGATAAAATTGTCGTTTGGGGACAAGGTACCGGTGGCTATTTGTCTTTGGCCACGGCTTATCTCGATGAATTTGCAGAAATATACACCACTGCCGACCCGAATAAATTCAAACTTCAGGTAGCCGCCGGCGTTTTCCTGCCGATGGTACAAGAAGTATATAACGGCGATATCGAGGGCGTCCAGGCTGCTGCCGGTGTAGTAGATGCAACGTATAACCAGATTACGGGCATCCCGCTGGGCGATACGCTGTACAAACAGAATACACCCGGTTACAGCTCGGATTTCGCATTGGCGGTCAATATGGGCGGCGCTCTGGGCGATAGTTCCTGGATGGAAGCGGGTGATGTTCCGCTCATTTCCTACCACGTACTTTCCGACTTTTTTGCACCATGCCAAACAGATATCCTGAACGTACCGACTCAAACAGGCCCTCAGCCGGTTGTGGAAGTATCCGGTTCCTGCGATATGCAGGAAATCGCCGAGGATCTGGGCCTGAACGATGTATTCGATGATATTCCGGAAGGTTTCGACCCTTACGGCGAAAATTCCCTTAGTAGTACGAATAGTTTTTATCCATTTGTGGGCACACCGAACAATACTTCCGCTCCCTGGGAGTGGACGCCCACGGATTTTCTACCTGCACCGGCTGCTACGGCTGGTTGCAATACGGTTGCCGCTGTTGCACATGCGTATATCGACACCATTATCGGTTACTTCGCTCCGCGCGCCTGTGTTGCACTCAATCTGGGATGTAACTTTGTGAAAATCAAGGAGTTGAACGATCTGGAACTGGGTCTGCAGGTTTCTCCTGTTCCATCTTCGGATGCCGTGACTTTCCAAACCAAAGAAACGCCCATCCGTCAAATCTATGTATATGACCTGAGCGGACGTATGGTAAAAGCGCACACCGGTATCAACAGCACCGTATTCCAGATGCAGCGCAACAGCCTGACCAATGGCATGTATATCGCTGAACTGCGTTTTGACGGCGGTTTTGTGAAACGCAAAATTGTGTTCAATAATTAATTGCCCTTTTCAGGAAGTAAAATGCCCTCCGGATGTACTTCCGGGGGGCATTTTTTTGGTGGCCGGCTTGCTCACACTCTCAAACCTTTTAGATCATGCAATACCTAAAATGGAATGTCCTGCTGCTGCTTTTTGCGTTTGGAATAAACCTTTCGGGGCAAACTCGTTACCTGACTCCCGTGTTTTCCGATGTCAGTAAAACGCCGGTTGTTTACGGCTCCAATTTTACTTTTTTACCCCTTTTGCAAAGCGGCCACTTCACCCGGCAACCTTTGCGAATGGAGGTGTACGCCCCGGTTGGGGATACTGGAACAGCGCGTCCGCTGATCATTTACCTGCATACCGGCAACTTTTTCCCTTTTCCGGTTAACGGTTCTTGCGGCGGCACTTTGATCGACTCTGCAAACGTTGCATTTGCCACACGTCTGGCCCAAATGGGTTATGTAGTGGCGGTGGCCGATTACCGCCTGGGTTGGAATCCGTTTTCTTCCGTAGAATTGATACGCCGTTATTCGCTGGTCAATGCCGTTTACCGGGGAATTCAGGATGTGCGCTCCTGCATTCGTTTTTTTCGCAAAAACGCTGCCGAGCAAGGCAATACGTTCGGTATCGATCCGGATAAAATTGTGGTTTGGGGGCAAGGTACGGGTGGTTACTTGTCATTAGCTGCTGCCTACCTGAACCAATTTCCGGAAATATATGCGACTCCCGACGCTGATAAATTCAAACTAGTCCTTTCCAACGGCACTTTGTTCCCAATGATACAGGAATTTTACAATGGCGATATTAACGGCATACTGGCGACTCCCGGCATAGTGGATGTTGCGTATAATGCCGTTACAGGTTTCCCACTCGGCGATACGATGTATGTTCAGAATACGCCGGGTTATAGCTCCGCATTCCATTTGGCAGTCAATATGAGCGGCGCTTTGCTCGACAGTTCCTGGATGGATGCGGGCGAAATGCCGCTCATTTCATACCATGTACCTTCGGATTTTTTGGTTCCGTGCGGAACTGACTTTTTGATTCCTGTACATATATCCAGCCCAATGCCTGTTATAGAAACATCCGGCTCCTGCGATGTACAGCAAATAGCCGATAATTTGGGGCTGAACGATATTTTTGAAACGATACCTGCCGGTTTTGACCCTTATGGTGAAGCTTCCGGCAGCAGTTTCAGTGGTTTTTCCCCATTGTACGGCACCCCAGCCAATACCCCTACTCCCTGGGAATGGACTTCTTACAATGGAAGCCCGGCGCCTGCCCTTCCAGGCTGTAATGTAAACGCCACTGTTGCGCGGACCTACATCGATACGATTATCGGTTTCTTCGCTCCGCGCGCCTGCATTGCGCTCGGAATGGGCTGTAATTTTGTAAAAACCGTGGAGTTGAACGAATTGGAGTTAGGTCTACAAGTTTCACCTGTACCTGCTTCGGACATGGTGACGTTCCAAACCAAAGAAGCGCCGATTCGCCAACTTTATGTGTACGATCTGAACGGCCGTTTGGTAAAAGCGCTTACCGGCATCAACAGCAACGTATTCCTGATGCAGCGCAATAACCTCCCCGATGGCATGTATATCGCTGAACTGCGTTTTGACGGCGGTTTTGTAAAACGCAAAATTGTGTTCAATGATTAAGATAACTTGCGACATTTGACCCCTATGAGTCGTCTTTTTTTCTTTTCATTCAGTACACTTCTTATCCTACATCTCGGCTGCCGGCAAACGCAGCAGCGTAGCATCACGCCCGCGTTTTATCACTGGCAAACCACCTTGCAAATAACGCCGGAAGAAACCGCTTATCTGGATTCCATCAGATGCAAAAAACTGTATGTCAAAGTTTTAGATATTGGTGTCAATGAAGTTTCGGGCGCCATTGAACCCTTTTCCCGCTTGGACATAAAAGATACCAGCGGACTTCAAAAGTGGGAAATAACGCCGACTATTTTTATCACCAACGCCGTTTTTAAAAATATCAGTGCTGAAAAAACGGATTGGTTGGTCGGGAGAATTGTGGAAAGTTTACAGGCTTCTCCCTTGCACCATTTCACGGAAGTACAATTCGATTGCGACTGGACGGCATCCACCCGCCAGGCCTTTTTTCTTTTTTTACAAAAAATGAAAAAGGCACTTCCAAATTTGAGCCTGAGCGCTACCATCCGCCTGCACCAGTATAAATTTCCCGACAAAACAGGGGTGCCGCCGGTGTCGCGCGGTATGTTGATGTTTTACAATACCGGCGATATCGAATCGGAGGCAACGGTCAATTCGATCATCGACCTGAACGATGCGGTCAAATATGTGCAGGGCGCTCCCGCCCGGTATCCGATACCGCTCGATCTGGCCTTGCCGGTGTTTTCCTGGACATTGGTCTTCCGCGAAGACGCATTCTGGAAAATTATCAACGGCGTACCGGCAGATGTACACGATACGCTGCGTTTTGAACGAATGTCGTCCGATGCTTCGCATTTTGAAGTCAAAAAAGCCACTTTCCTTTCCGGCCATTATCTTCGCCCCGGCGACCGCTTGCGCGTGGAGGCGGTATCGCCCGGCTTATTGCTGGAAACAGCCGGATTGGCCGCACAGGTAGACCTGGCCGAACATGTCACGTTGGCGTTTTTTCACCTGGACAGCACCATTTTGAGGCATTATTCCCCACAACTGATCGATTCTATATGTCAAAAGATAACTTTTCCGGAAAAAAACTGAACCGCCGCTTTGCCTTGAAACGGTGTATCGTTCTCTTTTGCCTGTTGGCGCTGGTCTGTTCGGCGTTCGATCCTTCCTCCCCGACCCCGGCGGAAGCGCCGGCGGGCGCCTGTACGCCGGAGGAAAGAACTTTTTACGGCTACACCTTTTTGCATCCCGACATTTTGACCAAAAAGGAGGTTTTTGCACCGTATTTTTTGAAATGGGACGATTATTACGAGCGCTATTATTTTAACCTCGATTTACAGAAAGAGGAAAACATTGAAGAGTGGAAAGGGCGCTTTTGTGATCTTGCTTCCGATGCGGACATTAATTTTGTGGTGTATGAATCGGATATCAATGATCTGGCGGGTTTGTACAATGCAGCCTCGGACCCGGAAAAAAGGACGCCGCTTCCTTACCGTATGGGCGGGAATAAGTTTGCGGAAGTCATCGCTTTCAACAGTTGTGTCGAGCCGGTTTCCTACCTGATGTTTGCCAAAAAATGCGAGCCTTATGTCGTGGCGCAAGGCGACGGTTGGACAACTGCTTATCGCGATACGGCCTCCATGTATATGCTTATCCGGGAGGGAATCGGGCGGTTCCGGGATACGGAATCACATTTTATCAAGTTGCGATATGTCTACCAGATTGTACGGCTGGCACATTACCTGCACGATTGGCAATACACGGTAGAACTGTATAACTACCTGATGCCCAAGGTGGACCGGAAACGTTACAGCATTATCTATTACTGGACGCTGGGACACCTGGCCGGTGCGCTGCAACGCCTGGGGAAATACCCCGAAGCCGCTTACCGGTACTCCCTGATTTTTCGCAACTGCCCTTCCAAACGCACGCAGGCTTACCGCAGTTTTTTGATTCGCAATGACAAAGACTGGGAGCAAACATTGAAAATGTGTACCTCGGATGCGGAAAAAAGTACGCTTTACCTGCTGCGGGCGGGCGGCTCGCACACTTTTGCGGTGCAGGATATGCAAATGATACAGGATCTGGACCCTGGCAATCCGCAACTCGACCTGCTGCTGATCAGCGATGTGCAGGAACTGGAAAAAATATACCTCCGCACCTGGGTGACCGACCGGAAATTGGGATCGGCACAAGGCGCCATTAAACGGGAAGCAGCTGCCAAACACCTGATGGAGTTACAAAAATTCGTGCGAACCACTGTTCGGGAAAAAAGAGCCGACAACCTCCAACTCTGGCGCGCCATGGATGGTTACCTGGAACTACTGGCCGGCGACCGTTATGCCGCCGAAAAAACATGGGATCGCCTGGAAAATGACCTGGACGATGACGATTACGACCTTAAACTGCGGCAACAACTTGAAATCTGGCGTGTACTACTGGAAATTTTGAACCTCGACGTGAATGCCTCCAACGCTGATAACCTGGCTTTCCGCATCCGCAGCTATGATGCTTTTGAAAAGAATCCTTATTTTGAACCTTTTTTACAAGATTGGTTATCAGCGGGTTATGCAGCAGGGAAACGACCCGGCAAAGCCATTCTGGCCGCTTATCCGCCCTCGGCGCTGGGCTACAATCCCAACCTGGAAATACTGGACGACCTCTTGACTCTGATCGATGAAGACGACCCCATTTTGCTGGAACGTACCATGCAGATGGATACCAACCCCGAGCATATCCGGGCGCTACTGCTGGAACGCAAGGGCGCTTACCTGTTGAGTATCGGGCAACCGGAAGCGGCGCTGGCAGTGATGCAAAAAATAATCCCCTCAGAAGCCGCCCAGCTGACGCGGTTCAGTCCGTTCCGGGAAAAATTCGGGGAAAAAATACACCGGCAGGTCGCAGATTCGATTCAACTCACCCGACGGGGTATTGCACAACGCATCATTAACCTGGAATTTCAGGCAAAAGCGGCCATGGCCACCAACGATCCCAATGCCGCCAGGTACTGGTACCAAATCGGTATCGCGTATTACAACATGTCGTATTACGGTTACGAATGGGAAGTAACGGATTATTACAGAAGCGGTTACAACCAGATGCGCCTGGCGCAAGGCCCTGTATTTTCTATGTCGCGCACGCCCGACGGCAACCGCGAAAACACGGATGTCAGTATTGCGCTGACGTACTTTGAAAAAGCATTATTTGCCGCGCAGGATGTGGATCCCGAGTTCGCGGCCCGTGCGACGTTCATGGCCGCCCGTTGCAGGCAAAAACAATACTTCTGTGATAAAGACGCCACTTACCGGCCTGGCAGCGTATTGATCCCCACCTTACCGGCGCAGTACTTCGATTATTATAACATGCTGATGGATAAATACTCCAACACCAAATTTTACGACGGCATCATTAAAGAATGCAAATGGCTGGAAGCGTATGCGAGGCGTTGAAGTGCCCGATTACGCTTAATGTTGACAACTTTTTTGAAAGTTGTCAACATTAAACCACGCACGTCATTTGTACTCATGGATGATGGCAACTTGAATGACATAGTTTCCCCAGCCTTTTTTCGTTTTTTTCACGGCTTTTCCGCACCTTTGCGCCGCTTTTTTAGAGGTGAGAAGTGAGAAGTGAGAGGTGAGAATCGTCCCGTTTGGCTTTTCTTGTGGCTTTAGCATGGTTTTTCAGACCTGTAATCGTGAGTCGTGAGTCGTGAGTGGCATCTCGTTGTAAGAATATTGAGTTCTTTCTTCTAACGGGATGCCACTCACGACTCACGACTCACAACTCACGACTGAAAAGCCCATACCAAAACCATTGAGCCGCCAAGCGGGATGCCACTCACAACTCACGATTCACGATTCACTATGAGAATTGTTTTTTTTCTGATTCAAAAGGAATTCCTGCAAATCTTCCGCAACAAGACGATGCTGCCGCTGCTGCTCGTGATGCCGGTTATACAGATGTTGCTGTTGTCTTTTGCAGCGAATTACGAAATCAAAAACCTGCAGCTCGCCGTGGTAGATGCCGATTTTTCGCCTGTATCGCGACAATTAACGGCCAAATTTGAAGCCTCGGGGTATTTCAAAACCCAAATAGTAGCCGCAGCCAAAGAGGCTGACGACGCCATGTCCAACGATCAGGCAGATTTGATCCTGGAAATACCGGCACATTTCGAGCGCAACCTGGTTCGGGAAGGAACGGCTTCCATTTCCCTGACCGCCAATGCCATCAATGCGACCAAAGCCGGACTGGGCATGGGTTATGCGCAAAATATCATACGCTCGTTCAACCGGCAATTTGCCGAAACCTGGGCGCCCCGCCTCGCATCCATCGACCATGCAGCGCTGAGTACGCCCGCGCCGCGACCTATTCAAATCGAATATTCCAACTGGTACAACCCCAAACTCGATTACAAAACTTTTATGGTGCCGGGTATTCTGGGTGAAATCGTGGCGCTGATTATTTGTTTTCTCACCGCCTTGAATATCGTCCGCGAGCGCGAATTGGGCACCATCGAGCAACTGAACGTGACGCCCGTTCAAAAATGGCAGTTCATTCTGGGCAAATTACTGCCTTTCTGGATGCTCTCGCTGGTGATGATGACGGTCGGTTTGACGGTGGGAAAATTAGTGTTCGACATCCCGATGCTCGGCAGTCTGTGGTTGGTGTTCGGTTACACGGCGGTTTTTACGCCCTGTATGCTGGGACTGGGTTTTCTGATTTCCAATTTTGCCGATTCACAACAACAGGCCATGTTCACCGCCTGGTTTTTTATACTGATCTTTATCCTGATGTGCGGACTGTTCACACCCGTGGAAAGTATGCCGGATTGGGCGCAAAAACTCAATGCCATCAACCCGATTGCCTATTTCGTGGAATTTATGCGATTGGTTTTGCTCAAAGGCGCGGGATTTCAGGACATCCGGCAAAACTTTTTTACCGTGCTGGGATACGCCGTGGTGGTGAATTCTTTGGCGGTGTGGACGTACAGGAAACGTGTATAGTGTATGGTGTTTGGTGTTTGGGGCGCTCCGCCTTTGGGCCGTGTATGGTGTTTAGTGTTTGGGGCGCTCCGCCTTTGGCAACTGTACGCGTTTTGGCCAAATTACACTTCTGGATGGTCGGCCGAGCCGAGCCGCGAGGCCGCAACCGGTGAGTGAACTCGCACTCGACGTGCTGCACGATCTGCGGCGTCGTCGCAAGAGCCG
>JAYSZC010000106.1:0-15540 GCA_043738235.1 Lewinellaceae bacterium
GATGGGTTTTAACCCAAAATGAGTGATCTGGGGTTAAAACCCCGTTGGGTTTGGTTTCTTCTATTCCCCCGGCTAAAGCGCGGGGGTTAGTCAGATCGTGAACTTGTTTTTTGAGCGTTACTTAAAATACGAGCCTTCGCACTTCGTACTTGTTACAGACTTCGCACTAACGACTTCGCACTTCGCACTTTCTACATGTGTTTAACCGCGTCAGGCAGCTCATAAAAGGTCGGATGGCGGTACACTTTATCGTTGGCAGGGTCGAAAAAGGCTTCCGCATCTTCGGTAGAAGCGTGAATATGCACGGATTCGACGACCCAGATGCTTACGCCTTCATTGCGGCGGGTATATACATCGCGGGCATTTTCAATGGCCATTTGCGCATCGGCAGCGTGGAGGCTGCCCACGTGTTTGTGGCTGAGGCCCTGTTTCGAGCGGATAAATACTTCCCAGAGTGGCCAGTCTTCCATGATGTGAGTGGTGAGTCGTGAGTGGTGAGTCGTAAATCGTGAGTCGTAAAATGCCGGTTTTGGGCAAATTTGTTGGCAGCAAATGGCGGTTTGAAGCGTTTAAGCAGTTGCAAAATAACATGCCGGGTGAAATATTGTTGTCTCCCTTATCGCTTAGTAGTTGTGCAGAACGGGTTATCACAAAGTCTTTTGTAACGCGTGGACTGTCATTGCCTTTTGCTTTTTGCAATTTTGCCTTTTTATTTATGGGCGCACAAAGGTAAAGCAACAATACTTTGTAATAATCAAACACTTGCGGAAAGACGTACTTTTGCAGCCAACCTTAACAAGTCTATCAACTTTTCCACACAAAACAATGAATATGAAATTGAAATGCGTTTTTATCCTGTTGTTGACCATTGTTTCGCTTTCAATGCACGCACAACTTCGCTACGGGTTCAAAACAGGTCTGAATTTCGCGACCATAAAAGGCGAGTCCGAACTGGGCGTCGGTGGCGCTTCGCTTGAAAACTGGGCAAATGTGACCGGTTTCCAGATCGGTATCACCCTGGGATTTCCCATTACCGATAATATTGGCATACGCGGCGAACTGATGTATTCCAAAAAAGGCGCTAAATATACCTTTGACGGCCCTTCGTATCGTTTTTTCCGCAATGCAAATACGGTGAAGTTTACCACCGGTAATTCCAAATACCTCATTAACGTCAACAATTCCTATATTGACATTCCGGTGATGGCCTATGCCCGCTGGAAAAGTTTTGAAATTTCCGGCGGCGCTTACGCAGCACTTTTGGTGCAGTCGATCGGCGAAGGCGCACTGACCTACTCGAACGCCATTTCCGTCGTACCGCCGAACAATCCGGTGCCGGAAGTAAAAGTCAACCTCTCGCACAACTACCGCAAAGACGCGGTGGGCGAAGGCGCCGCCGGCGAAACGGTCAGCGTACAGGTCGATGCCGCCAAATTTGATATTCTGAAAACGCAGGGCGCCTATTACGACTACACGGAAGACCGTGGAAATTTGTACAACAGCCTCGATTACGGCCTGGTAGGCGGCGTTTCTTACTTCCTGAGCAGTGCCCTGTATGTCAATGTACGGGTGCAATACGGACTGGCTGACCTGACCAAAAATGAGGCAGACCTGTCCAAGGGCGCCGTGGGCGACGATCTGTCGCTGCAATACCGGAACGACAATGACCGCAATTTCGTGGTACAGGCTTCCGTTGGTTTTAGTTTCTAAAAATTTCACCCGAACATAACCCTTTATCAATGCAACACAAATCAATACTACGCCTGCTGCTGCTTGTTTTCGTTATGGGCAGCCTGTGGTCGGCCTGTAAAAAATCCGATTTCGACAATGTGGAATTGGACGACCACAGTGCAGAATTTGCATTCCCGCTTTTTTCCACCACCTTGAAGCTGGAAGACCTGTTATTTAAAGTATTAAACGACGACTCATCGGACGATACGCTTTTCATCAATCCGGACGGTACCATGACCCTCTATTACACCGGAGACGTGGCGGAAAAACCGGCTTCCGACATTTTTAATACTTTTCCCAGCGGTCCGGCGCCTATTCCCGACACTTTTTACCGCTATCCGTTCTATTCCAACGAAGGCGTCACGATCCGCGAAGCGGTTTTTAAAGGAGGAACCATCAATCTGGCTATTCTCAACTCCACCGGTGAAACGCTCACCGGCAGTTTTATGGTGCCGCAAATGAGTAAAAACGGCACTACGCTCAGCATTCCGCTGACGGTTCCGCCCAATGCGACGTTCCCCTGGATTTCGCCATTATTCAGCTTGGAAGGCTGGAAAGCGGAGTCGGACAGCAACGAGTTGATATTCATTTACGACCTGCGCAAGCCCAACGGCGAGCGGGTGAAAATCCCGGAAATTGCGCCCGGCACGCCCGGTATTTTTGTTGTTTTCCAGTCGCTCGTTTTATCCTACCTCGAAGGATACTGGGGCTATTCGGCTTATCCGTTGACCCGCGATACCATCGAAATCGACATCAACCAGACCAATCTCGACGGCGGCATAACGATCAAAAGCCCCCGGGTAACCATGCTGATCTCCAATTCCTGGGGATTCCCTACACGTGGCTACATCAAATACCTGAGTTTTATCGGCCAGAACGGCGAAGAAATTCCACTTATAACCACCGCTTTCAACAACGACAGCATAGATTTCAACTACCCTTCCTATCCGAATGAAGTGGGTCAGACAAAATACACGGAAGTGCTGCTGGATGAAAGTAACTCGAATATTGCCGATATTTTCAATGCGCAACCCACCCGTTTGATTTATGAAGTGGAAGGTATCAGCAATGCCCAGCGCGACAGCACACTCATCGGTTTTCTGACCGACAGCAGCCTTATCCGGCTCAGCATGCGGGTAGAACTATTGCTGGAGGGTACTGCCAAAAACTTCGGCGCCGAGCAGGAAATGGATTTGGATTTCGGCGATTATTCCGACCTGGACACTTCCAAGATCGAGTCTGTCGAATTCAAATTGGTCACTGAAAACGGTACGCCGATCTCCGCAGATATGCAAATCCTGTTCCTGGATGATACCGGCCTGGTACTCGATTCCTTGTTCACCGACGGCGCCAGGTTGATTATGGAATCGGCGCCCATCACCAACGGCGTAGCCAGCGGCGTAACGCGGCAGGAAAACTTTGTCATCATGTCGGCCAGCCGTTTCGACCGCATACGCCAGACGAAAAAAGCCATTTTAAAAACCTCCTACACAACAGCGCAGGGCGGAACAGTGCCTGTGAAATTACTGGCCCAGAACGCGGCTGTGGTGAAAATGGGGATTAAAGTAAAAACCAGGTACTAAGTAGTTATCAGTTATTAGTTATTGGTTATTAGTGCTGATAATCAAGCATTTGCAATCAATTTAATCTAAACTAATTGACGAAGTACTTAACTTAACATAACACTATGAAAATGAAATATATCAGCGCACTTCTGTTGATGCTGTCAACATGCCGGGTATACGCCCAGCAGGAAATGATGTTGCACTCGTTGTCCAATCTCTGGCACAGCAACACCTCCGTCAACCCCGCTTTTTTTCCTGAAAACAAAAACATTGTCATTGGCCTTCCGGCTTACAGCATCGACGCGGCGCATTCGGGAAAAATCACCTACAACGATATTTTTAGAAAAGACGGCGACCGCACGGTGATCGATTTTGACAATGCCATCAATAAATTAGACCCTGAAAACGAGTTGTCTTTCGACCAGCGCATTGAAACGCTCTCTTTCGGTTTTCGCACGCCCAATGGCAAATGGGGAATTCAGGCAGGCCACGCCATCGCGTTTTCCGGCGCACTGACTTACCCCAAATCGCTGCCCGAACTGCTCTGGAACGGCAATGCACCCTACATCGGTCAGACCGTTCAAATCGGCCTGCAAGCCGATATTTCCGACTGGCACGAATGGAGCGTTGGAGTGATGCGCAAAGTGGGGATAGTGAACATCGGCGTCCGCGCCAAATACCTTACCGGCATCAGCGCGGTCCGCACCGACGACGAGCGCCATAGCATGTCCTTGTACACCGACCCCGATATTTATCAACTGACGCTGAAAACGGACTATGCCTTTTATTCCTCGTCGATCATCTCTGCCATCGATACGGCCGGTTTGGGATTTGATGTGACTTTGGGTTCATTTAAAAACAATATACGTTCTAAAAACAACGGTATCGCTTTCGATCTCGGCGCCACCGCCCAAATCACGGAGCGCCTGTCGGTCAATGCCAGCGTGGTCAACGTGGGCGGACTGATCAAGTGGAAAAATGATCCGCGTTATTTCCAGAGCAATGCGGAATACACTTACGAAGGCACTTCTATCCCCGGCGCAGATATTATCAACGGCTCGGACAGCCTCGATTTCGACACCAAACTCGATACGCTGAACGATATTTTTCGTTTCAGCCAGACGGCTACCAGCGCGATGGAGACCAACACGCCCATGCGCATTTATGTCGGCGGTTCTTTTCAACTGACCAAACGCTGGAACCTGGGGATGACCGTTTTTCATCAAAAAAAGGATAAAAAAAGCGATACGGCCGTTGGGGCCAGCATCCGTTTCATGCCGGTAAAATGGTTATCGCTGGGTACCATGTACAGTGTGAACAAGCGCTCGGCCGCTAATCTGGGCTTCCACCTGGCTGTCACGCCCGGCCCGGTTCAGTTGTATTTCCTGTCGGATAACCTGTTAAATGCCTTTTCTTTAAAAAGTTCGCCTGCTGCCAACCTGCGGGCCGGACTGTCGCTGGCATTCTGATGGAAGTAGTTATCCGTTATTAGTTATTTGTTATCAGTGTTGATAATCAAGCATTTGCAAAGAATTTAAAGGGCAAAAAGCAATATGGCAATGACCAGCATCACACGAATCAAGGTATAACATGGCGCTGCTGGAACAATTCAAGGCATTTGTTCAATCCAACGAACTGATTCCTGTTGCCAACGCGAGCACCCTGCTGGCGGTCAGCGGCGGGCTGGATTCTGCTGTGATGGCGCATTTGTTCCGTCAAGCCGGCAGGCCTTTTGCCATCGCGCATTGTAATTTTCAATTGCGGGGCGCCGATTCGGACGAAGACGCTGCTTTTGTGCGCCGTCTGGCGGAAAAATATGAAGTACCATTTTTTGTAAAACAGTTTGACACAAAGGTTTATGCTGCTGAAAACGGGCTATCCACGCAGCCGGCTGCGCGTCATTTGCGGTATGCCTGGTTTGCTGAATTGTGTACGATTGAAGGATATCCACAGGTCGCCACGGCCCATCACCTGAACGATTCGGCGGAAACGCTGGTGCTGCATTTTGCCCGTGGCACCGGGATCAAAGGGCTGCACGGCATTCCGGCAAGAAACGCGCAGATCATCCGTCCGCTGCTTTTTGCCACCCGCGAAGCAATACACGCTTTTGCCGAGGAAAACGGTATCGCCTGGCGCGAAGACAGCAGCAATGCCTCGGATGATTACACCCGCAATTTCATCCGGCATCAAATCGTGCCGTTGTTGGAGGAAGTCAATCCCGGTTTTTTGCATTCCGCCCAAAAAATGATGACCCGGATGGGCGAACTGGAAGATATTACGACTTTTTTCCTCGATCGCTGGCTCCTGGAAAACAGCCGGACGGAAGTCGATGGAACACTTCGCCTTGCCCTCTCAGGCCTGAATGCATTGCCACATACCGGCCACTTTTTGTTTCTGCTGCTGGAAAAAAAGGGGTTTACGGCAGAACAATGCAGGCAACTGGGCGCAGACCTGTTACACCAGACAGGCCGGGAAATCCAGTCGGATCAATACCGGGCGCTGGTGGATCGTACGGATTTGATCATCAGTCCTTTGACGCCCAAACGACCCGAAGTGCCTGTTCAGTCTGACGACCTCATGGTGACTTTGCCCGATGGCGCCAGGCTGATGCTGATGCCCGCAGCGCCAATGCCACCCTACCCCGACGGACACGAGGCCATTTTAGTGGAGGCGGATAAATTGGTATTTCCATTGCTCTTGCGCGGCTGGCAGGCGGGCGATTCCTTCCAGCCCTTCGGGATGGGCGGGCAAAGCCAGAAGTTGCAGGATTATTGCACCAACGGGAAACTTTCACGCCTTGAAAAAGAACAGTTGTGGTTGCTGCTGAACGGCGACGGACGCGTAATCTGGGTTGTCGGTCACCGCCTGGACGAGCGGTTTAAAATCCAGAGCCATGATGCGATTGGATTGAAAATAAGTTATATACGTTGAAAACAGTTGTTGCGTTCCCACTTCGCCTGGGCTTATTCTGGTTGCTATTTTTTGCGCTGTTTCGCTTGTGGTTTGTGCTCTGGTTTCGGCACGACTGGTCGCTGCAAGAGCCGTTGTCGGCCTGGAAAGCCTTTTGGCACGCGCTGCCGCTCGACATGAGTATGGCCGGTTACCTGTTGTTGTTGCCGGTGCTGTTCTGGTTTATCGGTTTGCTGATCGGACCCAGGGCGTATCCCGTTTTCAACAGCCTGATTTCAGGATTTAATTTCCTGCTCATCACCGCTTTTGTATTCATTTTCGGGGCGAATATTTTCATTTATGAAGAATGGCACACGCCGCTGAACCACCGGGCGGTCGAATACTTGTCCACGCCCCGTGCGCTGCTGGATTCCATGTCTTTCGGTTTTAAACTGGTGGCCGTCGGGTTGTTCGTGGGCGGCGTTTGGGCTGTCTGGCAGGCTTACAAACGTATCGTCGAACGCAGACTCTACCCTGAAACCATCTCCCGCTGGGGCTTTTTGGCCTTGCCGGTCTGGGTCGGTTTGCTGGCACTTGCCATCCGCGGCGGGCTGGGCGTCATGCCGATCAACGAAAGCGCGGTGTATTACTCGGTGCACGCATTTAACAACCACGCTGCCACCAATACGGCCTGGTATCTGGCGCACAGCCAACTGGAAACGCGCTCTACCGAAAATCATTACCGTTTTATGCCTGACGAGGAGGCTGCCGATCAAGTTGATTTCCTGATGAAAAACGGCCGGCCGGGTGTCCCATACCGCTTGAACTTGCTGGAAACTCGCTCCGACAGCGCCCGCCTGAATGTTGTTTTTATCATCATGGAAAGTATGACGGCGCAGGTGGTGGAAGAATTAGGTGGCGAAAAGGGCGTGTGCCCCAACCTGAGCCGCCTCATCCGGGAAGGCATTTTATTTGAAAATATATACGGCAGCGGGTATCGCACCGACCAGGGCGTCGTGTCGATCCTGGGCGGTTATCCGGCGCAACCCGATCAGTCCATTGTGCTGTTGTCCGACAAAGCCGAAAAGATTCATTCGCTGCCCAGAATTCTCTATGAACAGGGTTATTCCACGGCCTTTTTCTACGGCGGCGAACTGACTTTTGCCAATATCGGCGTTTGGCTGCGCAACCAGAAAACGGAGGTAATCCGCTCAGAACCGGATTTTCCTGCCGCCGATAAAACGCAGCGCTGGGGTGTCGACGACTACAAACTCCTTCAACACAGTATCCAGGAAATCAATCAGTTGCGCCCGCCTTTTCTGGCGGCTGCCATGACGCTCAGCCTGCACCCACCCTTCGATGTGCCCTATCAAAGCAAATGGCAAAATGGTGGTACCGAAGCCCACCTGTTCCTGCACAGCGCCGCCTTCGCGGACTATGCCATCGGCGAATTTTTTAAAACCGCCGAACAACAGACCTGGTACAACAATACGCTGTTTGTACTGGTGGCCGACCACGGCGCTTCCCATCCCGGCGCTGCCGGCATGGACGATCCGCGTTCAAGGCATATTCCGCTGATCCTCTTCGGCAAACCCATCCATCAGGAATGGAAGGGGAAAAAAGTGGACGTTTTTGGCAATCACCACGATATACCTGCCACAATACTGCATACCATCAGCGGAAAACCGTCGCTCGATTTCCCCTGGAGCCGCGATTTATGGGATTTAAATGTTGCAGTGAACGCATACCGCCATGACGCCGGTCATAAATTAGATTTCGCCTACTACACCAACGAAAACGGCCTCGGATGGCTCAATCGCCAGGGAGCGGGTTTCTATTATTTCGAAAACAAACAATGGAACTGGTGGCGCGGGCAGATCGATTCGACCGGGCAAAACCAGGCAAAAGCGTATTTGCAGATGTTGTACGAGGACTTTCTTCAGAAGTGAGAGAGTGAGAAGCGAGAAGTGAGAGACATCCCGTTTGGCGGCTCGTGTGATTTTTGATTTGGTTTTTCAGGCCTGTAATCGTGAGTGGTGAGTCGTGAATCGTGAATCGTGAGTGGCATCTCGTTAGATGGAACTGAATATTTTGAGCATGGGAGTTTCAGGCCTGTAATTAGTAAGAGACACACTCTTAACAAATGACACTCACGATTCACGACTCACCACTCACGATTACAGGCCTGAAAAACACTACCCAAAACCTCCGAGCGGCCAAACGGGACGTCTCTCACCTTCTCACGCTCTCACTTCTCACTTCTCACTTCTTTATTCCGTCACAATCTTCACACTTTCCTGTTTGCTACGCCCGGCTACCAGGTCGATAATTTGTTCAGTCACGCCATCATTGATGGAAACTTTGGCTGTATTCGGTTCGGCTTTTCCGAAGTCATCCGCATATACGGTCAGGTAATGTTCTTTTCCCGCAGGCAACTGAATTTCGTATTCCTGCGGCTTGAGTCGCAGGTAAATCCGGCTGATTACCTTTTTATCATTCAAATAAATGGAAATAATATCGCCGTCTTCCACCTGGCTATCCCACACCTTGACCTTAATGGTACGACTTTTTACTTTCAGTTCATCGCCGACTTCGACTTCCCGGCCACCGATCATCAAGGGAGCGCTCGATTGTGCGATGGGCGTCTCCTTTTTAGGCGGTATTACCGTTTTGGCTACCACATCCGGTTTTGTTTTTTTAGGCTCTTTTTGCTTCTCCTTATCACACGGGAGCATGGCGGTTCCTCCGAAACGAATGCTGAAACCGGGGCCTTTACTGGTTACATTGCTGACCAACAGCACATATTTTTCACCTTTGGTCACTTTTAAGGGGGCAAGCCAGGCATTGTCGTCGGAATCGCTGCAACCTGCGTTTTCACTGTCGTCCGCTTCGCCCCATCTGAGGCCTGTTTCTCCCATGCAGGGACTGCTCAGGCTCAGCGATTCGCCATCGCCGGCGGCCATGCAGCGCACTACTTTTTTAGTAGCGCAGTCGCCCGAGGCCGACAGGCGGTAAACCACCCAGTCAATGTCGTCGGTTACCCGGTGCGGGGTAATTGCAAACGTAAGTTGGCCGTTTTTGGCGATTTCAAATTTGATCCAGGTGGAGTTTTCTTCGGCTTGACCTGCATTTTCGCTGTTCAAAAAGCAGGTCATCATGTCGGCTTCGGTCCGGTCCCGGCCTTCTCCACCGGCCTTGTCGATGTGGTAGGCCTTCTTTTCACAGATGTCCATGGCGGCGGCACAGTCCGCATGTTCCTGCGCATAGAAATTTGTAGTGAAAAAAAGTAGAAATAAAAAGGTTAATAATCGCTGTTGCATGTAGAAAGTCTTTGTGGTCAGAATATTTAATCGACTACAAACGAATTGCCGGAGGCAATCTGTCTGTGCGCGGGCACAAATTTCGATGAAAAACCAGATGCCAGGCAGTAATAACTGCTTGGCATCCGTAAAAATTCTGTTACTTTCTACTTTTGAACCTGTTTCGGGCGCTTTGCCCTGGCCGTGTTTGGTGTTTCGTGTTTGGTGTTAAGGGCGCTTCGCCTTTGGCAACAGTGTGGTATTTCACCCGAACTACCCACAATTACCAAAGGCGAAGCGCCCGAAACACCAAACACTATATACCAAACACCCAAAATCAGCGTACGACGCTCAGTTTTACCACTTCTGCGGCGCCATTGGTTTTGCTTTCCATACGCACAAAGTACTGTCCGGGTGGCAAAGCAGACACATCAAGATAATACAGGTTGCTGCCAGGTTGTATGCGGGCATTGGTAGCCGACACCATAGAACCGCCCAGGCTGTGCAGGGTGAGCCGCGCGTCAAAAGCGTTGTCGCTTTGGAAAGTAACTTCCGCACTGACACGGGCCGGATTCGGGTAAACCTGTAATGCGCGCGGTTTGTGGTAGGCATCGAACGTGGAAACCGTACCTCCAACGTAGCAGTCGGGCGTCACCAAAGCTACGCTATCCACCACAGGCAGTTTGGGGTAACCCTCGAACATGGTTTGTTCCAGCACGTAATTGTTGGCGCCCAGCCAATCCTGCAACAAGGTGGCAAATACCTGTCTGTAATCGTTTTGAACGCCCTGCAATTGATTGTCCTGGGTCAGGTTGGCGAGGTTGACATTGTTGCCTTGCACGCCTGCCTGAATATTTTTGCCGAACAAAAACATCGGCGCCAGGGTACCGTGGTCGGAACCCAGCGAACCGTTTTCGCGGGCGCAACGGCCAAACTCGGAGAAGGTGCAGCCTACTACCTGATCGGCCAGTTCCATCGCTTCGAGGTCGTCGAAGAAAGATTTGACAGAATCGGCGAGGTCTTGAAGCAAGTCGGCATGGGTGCCGGAAGCCGGGTTGTTTTCCAGAATCTGGGAGCCGTGCGTATCAAAACCGCCCATTTGGCACAGGTATATTTTGGTTTTACAACCGCCTTTAATGAGCCTGGCAACGGTTTTCAACTGATCTGCTATGCGGGAATCGTTGTTGTAAGTGGTAGTCGAGTTGCTGCCTGCATTAAATACCTGGCTGATACGCTCGGCATAATCGTTGACGCTTCGCTCCACACCCTGGATGTATTGGATTTCATCGCCGTATTCTGATGTCGGGATATTGAGTAGCGGCGCGCCGCCGATGGTTTGTATCAGTGAATAAAAACCGGCAGCGTCCTGACCGCTCAGGTTGATAACATTCTGGTGCTCCGTTTCGGTATGAAAACCCAGCGAAGGGCTGGAGTCGCCTAATTGGATGCCCAGCGGGTCGGGGTTGTTGACGGTGGGGCTGCCCAGTACATCGGGGTACATAGCCTGTAGGGAGCGACCCATCCAGCCGGAGCCGATAGCGCCGCCTTCCAGTGTACTGTCGCCGCCGGAAAGCCATAAATCCGTGCCGGTGAAATGCGACTGATTTACATTTTCATAGCCGGCAGCCTGAATAACAGACGCCCAGCCTTTGTCATACAATTCTTTGATTCCCACCATTTTAGGGTGAAGCCCTACCTGCCTGGGCGTGCTTAGGGTTGTATCCAGGTTAATGTATTTTTCATTACCTGTATCCGATATTTTGATCGAAGGCCGAAGGTTGGCGTACAGATCGTATTGGTCAATCGGAATGATAACGTTCAGGCCGTCGTTGCCACCTTTCAGTTGTATCAGCACCAGAACGCGGTCTTCCACATCTTCACAGGCGGACATGATTTTAGCAATTTTGCTATTGGCAAAAGGCCGCATGGCGTGGCCGTTCACAACGAAGGATGTTACCCCCGCTGCGGGAAATATTTTGAGAAAATTTCTTCTTTTCATTTTTCAATATGTGATTGAGCGAATGAATGATGCTTAGAATGTCTGGTACTCGGGCGAATACATAATCGCTTGGATAAGCCGGTCGAGTGCAAGGTTCACTTCCGTGGCGTTTCCGCTTGCGATATAGTTCTCCCATTCATACGTCCAGTCTGCGGGCGGCAATTCGTCCAGAAAAACATCGATGTAGAAATAGTTGAAACGGTCGTTGTCCGCCTCTTCAGGCAACAGCAATTCCAGCAAGTCCTGCACCAATACATACGGATCTGCCGGGTCGGCGGATATACCGCTGTCGCGAACCCAGCCGGCAGCATCTAATTTGATGCCGATCGGCTGATTGATACCGCCGCCGATCTGTCGCGTACCGGTCAGCATCATAGCAGGCCATTTGTAGCGGGCAATGATGGTGCTCGAATTAAACCATTGGCGCTGGAACCCCGGCACCTGGTAGTAAGCGGGATAACCGGCTACGTCGAAAGGATTGAAAATGGGTAAATTGGCAGACCCGAGCGCGCGGTCCTGCATGGCCTGGGAATAAAATTGCAGGTAGTGCGCCGCATTCTGTGTCAGTGGGTCCGGTATGGCTACGTCAAAAAATGACAGCGATTGAAGGGTGAGTTCGAGCGGCGATTTGATGATGCCGCCAATGATCTCGTCCGCATTGTCCGAATCATCGGTATCAAAAAAGTGTTCGCTTTGTAAGAGTTGTTCCAGTACCGGTTTTATTTCAAAATTGTTGGCAACCAATGTTTCAGAGAGGGGGACAATGATTTCATTTTCAATTTCATCGCTGATATTCCGGCTCACAAAATAGCGGTACAGGCGGCGGCACAGGGTTTTGGCCGTTTCCGGTTGAGCAAATATCATATCTACAAAAGCATTGAGCTCCGCCCACATGCCATTTACTGTTGGAACTGTTTCTCCGGTGATGACCGTTCCCTGGAAATGCGCGGAGAATGTTTTGTTCCCCGGCACGTGCTGTCCCGGATTGACGCCTCCGCTTGGAATACCAGTTTCGGGGTCTATATTGTCCCGGTTGGGGCGAACCCGAAAGCCGGTAAGTACTTTGGCCGCTTCTACAATATCATCTTCGGTATAGTTGGAATAGTCGCCAGGGCCGATCTGTGGCCCTTTCCCGACGGTAAACAGTTCAAAAAACTCCCGGGCAAAATTTTCATCCGGGTTGTTTCTGTTGTTCTGGTTGTTGTTCAGGTAGCGCAGCATGGAGTTATCCGTCACCAATTTGGTCGCTAATTTTTTAAAATTTCCCAGTGCGCCCCAGCGCATGAGCGACAAATAGTCGAAATAATGCTGGTTGGTGGAAGATGTGATCGCCACTGCCATGAACTGGTGGAAAAAAAAGGTCATTTTATGCCCGATACCGCCGTCATGCAGCGCTTCATGGAGCCACCAACCGATGAGGTAACGCCGGAGCACGAAGTCTTGCGCTGGAAAACTGGCTACATTCAGCCCTGGAAGCGGAAGAATCCAGGTGGTGTTGGCAGCGCCATAAACAGGTTGTTCTAACTGGAAGGGATTCAGGGTGAGCAGGGAAGGCAGGGCTTGGGCAGCTGTCTGGTCGGCCATTTCGACTACTTTCGCTTTGCTGAAGCGATACGAAGTTCGACGCAGCAAATGAGCGGCGCGTCGACGGCCCAGTGCACCTTGCAAGGGATTCAAGGAAGCCATCTTGGAAGATTTGTTTAGTGATAAAAATCGGTTGAGTCGCAGTTGTATGGGTAACGGCGGGCTGTTTGAGGGCGGGTGTTCAGCTTATTGCTGTCGGACAAAACTGCGTATTTGACCGAAGGATTAAAAGAGGGTTTAACGAACTGTTTAAATTTTTATTAGGTGATGTTTGGTTAAAATTTGAAACGATCCCGTTTGAAGAAGCGGATTTTAGTGTAATTCTGCAACCAAATAGCCGAATACATATTATACTAACCTGAATAACCATATAAAACGGGCATTTGTCGTTCCGGGATGTAAAAAAATGACCAACTGCGATAAAAAAATTGCTCATTACCATTGGGGTTCTATCTTTGCCACCATTACATTTCATGAATAATTAACCTGTCTTACGAGCATGAAGAAATTTCCACAACTTTCCCAGGGGCTGCTGCTGTTCGCCCTGTTCCAAATCCTTTTCACTCAAAACGCATTCACCCAGACTGAAAATGCCCGCCTGACATTTCTTGTAACGGTAGGTGGCGTGACCACAGAGTTTGAGGAGGGTGCCTGCGGCTTTGGCGTCTCTCAATTCGGCGGCGCCATCACGACGGATTTGTGTGCGCCGATTGAGTGGGCGCGTGATGTAATCGGAAACGATACTTTAGCCTGCGATTCTATTCCTGCCGGTTCTTTCGCCGGAAAAATTGCTTTTATCCGCCGTGGCACCTGCAACTTTACCGTCAAGGCTTTGCGCGCACAAGCTGCAGGCGCAGTGGCTGTGATCATTGCCAATAACTCTGCAACCGCCGCACATACAGACTGTACTACGCTGATTTTGACGGGTATAGACCCACTGATAACTATTCCGGTGCTCAACACGAGTCGCCAGATGGGAGCCTTCATCGCCAATGCAATCAATAGCGGCCAAGAGGTTGAAGTTTGTCTGCATCCGCCGAATGTGTACTTGCAAAGCACTTTTATCCCTTTTCAAAACGTACAAACACCTGTTACGCAGATTGCTACGGATACCTTCGGCTTTTCTGCCAATGTGACGAATGTACGCGGTGTGGATCTGACCAATGTGGTTTTGACCGCATCAGTACTCACCGACTCCGGAGTGGTACTTTATACTACTTCTCTCAATATTCCTTTGCTCACAGGAGATGTGGTAGACAGCTTCTTTGTTATTCCGGGTCTTTATGCGCCCGAACTGCCCCTCGGCGATTATCGCGTTGTTTATACGTCTACCAGCGATCCGATCAACGGGAATGTATTTAATGATGAAATCAGGGCAGCCTTCAAGGTTACAGAAAACCTGTTTGCTAAAGATGACAATGTCACCAACGGTATTCGCCCAAGTAATACGCCTTTAGCGGGATTTGCCATGGCCAATCTGTATACAATGTCTGCAGGCGCCCTGGACAATTATGAAGTGAAAACGATTGAGTTTGCACACTTTACCAACCCGGGCCTCCCGATGATCAATCAGATTACCGCTGACATTTCGCTCTTCCGGGTAAATGATAATGTAGCAGCTAACTGGAACCTTTGGGATCGCGCAGCATACCAGTCTACCAGTTATCAATGGGTAGGCACAGGTACTTATATAGCGCCTTCTAATGCTGCTCAGGGCCAGGTACACCAGGTAGAACTGACAGACCTGACTACGGCACTGCCGGGTATTCTCCTGGAAAACGGCGCACAATACATCGTTTCGGCATTTTACCCGGACAGCAGCCGGTTTGCTTTCCAGGCAGTCGACGAAGACCTCGATCTTGCAGGTCCTTTCGGTATATATTCTTTATCGTATTCGGATCAATGGTACTCCGGTTTTGCAGGAGGACCGTCAGCTAATCTGATAAGGATGTACATTGACCTAGTGGTTACAACAGATGAAAAGCCGCTGCCGGATTCCTATATGAATGTATTCCCGAACCCTGCCAAAGATGTGATCAATCTGGGTCTTAACCTCGATAAAGCATCCAATATCACGGTTACCATCGCTGATATCAACGGTCGTACGGTGTATATTGATGACCGGAATGTCGTGACCAATGAAACTTTGACGTACCAGATCGGTCAACTCGCATCAGGCACTTATCTGGCCCGTATTGCTACCAAAGAAGGTACGCTGACCAAGAAGTTTATTGTGCAGAAGTAATTTGGTTATAAATAGTTATCCGTTATTAGTTATTGGTTATTCGTGCTGGTAATCAAGCATTTGCAATCAATTAAATCTAAACTAATATCGACAAAGTATTCATCGTAAAAAAATCCCGGATTTCTCGATCAAGAGAAATTCGGGATTTTTATTTCCTAATATGCGAATAATGGGTTACCACGAATCCAAATTGCCAAGAATTAGTTGAATTTGCCCCTAACCCGGGTG
>JAYSZC010000107.1:0-2238 GCA_043738235.1 Lewinellaceae bacterium
CATTCCTCATTCCTCATTCCTCATTCCTCATTCCTCACTTGCCATGCGTCAAATACTGCTCTACGGTTTGATCCTCGGTTTGTTGCTGGCTTTTATGCAGTTCATACAATACCGGCTGGTATTCATACAACATACCGAATCCGTGTATACCGGTTTGGTGGCCGTTGTATGTTGTATTGCGGGTATTTGGGCCGGCCATAAAATTGCGTCAAAATGGAATCAGAAACCGGCAGCACCGACGACTGTGCCGACGACCGCTGTGCCCGACGAAAAAGTGCTGGCCGAACTGAATATTACACCGCGGGAACTGGAAGTGTTGCAATTGATTGCGCAGGGTTTGAGCAACCAGGAAATTGCAGGCCGCTTGTTTCTTTCCCTGAATACTGTGAAAACCCACACGTCCAACGTTTTTTCAAAATTAGATGTTCAACGCAGAACGCAGGCAATTCAAAAAGCCAAGGAATTGGGCTTGCTGGTATAAGGGTAGCACGGACTTCAGGCCGTCGGGATATGCGCCTTTTAAGGCGCTACATTTTTTAATCGGCCATGAATGGCCTCTTCCCGACGGCCTGAAGGCCATGCTACCTCTTCACCCGAAAGTATGAATTTACCCAAAAAACACCGAATCACCCGAAAGTATGAAGCCTGCAAAACCCGGCGCCCGTTCATTTGCAGCATCTTTTCACTCAAATGTTCAATTTTATGAAAAACGTAATTTTAAAGTACGGACTTATTTCCGGCGCTGTTTCCGTGGCGCTGATGACAATTACCATGATGTGGTTCAAACAATCCGGCACACTGGAAGGCGGGGAAATATTCGGATATGCGAGTATGATCCTGAGTATGCTGTTTGTGTATATCGGCGCTCGGATATTCAGGGATCAGCATCGAAACGGCGCCATTACTTTTGGCGAGGCATTCAAAGTTGCCGGACTCATTGCCCTGATCTCTTGCGTATGTTACGTCATAGGCTGGATGTTCATTTATAAATTTATGATGCCCGATTTTATGGATCAGTATATCACCTTTTACCTCGATAAAATGAAAGCGGCCGGTAAAGCGGAGGCGGACATTCAGAAAGCATCCGCCGAAATGATGCAGTACAAGGAATTGTATAAAAACCCTTTGTACCGTATGGGCCTCGCCTTTATCGAACCATTACCGGTTGCGCTGCTGGTATCCTTTGTATCTGCGGCTTTATTGCGCAGAAAAGTGCCGGCTTGAAATATGTAGGTAAATAGGCGCTGTGTTGAAAAAACTTTCCTCAACTTTGCCGCAAGCGCCCCGAACCGGGGATCTACTTGTACATTGGTACTTGAACATTGGTCATTGAGCATTTTTTAATTAATAATTTAAAAAAATGACCAATTTTCAATGTTCAAGTACCAATGTACAAGTAGCACTTAACAGCCCTGCGCCCCGAACCGGGTCAACCAATCATCAAATCAATCGCAACAATGAAACTCCTCGACGGAAAAACGGCTCTGATAACCGGCGGCTCTCGCGGTATCGGCGAGGCCCTCGTTCGTAAATTTGTGGAACACGGCGCCAAAGTGGCATTCACCTACGTTTCGGCAGGTTCTGCCGAGCGGGCAGCCGCGTTGGCAGCCGAACTCGGCGATGCTGCCTTCGCTTATCAAAGTGATGCCGGCGATTATGCACAGGCCGAAACACTGGTCGCGCAGGTGGTGAAAGACCTCGGTAAATTAGACATTGTGATCAACAACGCCGGTATCACCCGCGATACGCTCATGCTTCGGATGACCGAGCAGCAATGGGACGAAGTGATGCAGACCAACCTGAAATCGGTGTTCAACCTGACCAAACACGCCCTGAAACCGATGATACGCACCGGCGGCAGCATCATCAATATGAGTTCTGTCGTTGGGGTGTTCGGCCAGCAGGGACAGGCCAATTATGCGGCTTCCAAAGCGGGTATCATCGGTTTTTCCAAATCCATCGCCAAAGAATACGGTTCGCGCGGTATCCGCTGCAACGCCGTCGCGCCGGGTTTCATCGCTACCGAAATGACGGATGCCCTGGATGAAAAAACGAAGGAAAATTACCTGGCCGGCATTCCGCTCAAACGCCTCGGCTCCGGCGACGATGTGGCCAATACCTGCGTTTTCCTGGCTTCTGACATGGGTGCTTATATCACTGGTCAGGTGATTTCGGTATGCGGGGGACTAAATACCTGAAGATTGAAATAGCACACGGATTTGACGGATGAGACACGGA
>JAYSZC010000108.1:0-2237 GCA_043738235.1 Lewinellaceae bacterium
GAAAGACTCGAACAGGCCAAACTCCAGTACGGCGATGAAATCGCCACCGCACGGAGCAATGCCGACGATGAACTCAAACGCATCCGGGATGAAAATACCCGGATGGTAACTGACGCGCGGGAAAAAGCCAAAACGGAGCAAAACAGAACGACGGAGGATGTCGTAACGACGAAAAAAACCGCCGCCGAGCAAATTCTGAAAATCCGGGAAGAATCGGCCAACGAGATTACCCAAACCCGCGAAAACGCTGTATTGGAAAAACAGAAATTAGCCACCGACCTGGCAGAAAGCCGCCGCAAAGTCGCTGAGGAAAAAGCCTTGCTGCAGCAAAACAGCGCCAACGAAATTTCTGACATCAAGGAAAATGTAGCCCGCCAAAAAGAAAATTCCGCTACCGAAGTTGCCGAATCAAAAAAACGGGCATCCGAAGAAATTACCCGTATCCGCTCCGAAGTGGCCAATCAGCAAAAACTGGCCGACGTAGAAAAGGCAACGATTGTACAGCAGGTGGTGGAAAGCAAACAAAAAGCCGCCCAAACCGTGCAACAAGTGCAGGATGAAGCCAATAAAGCCATTGCCGAATCGCAGAACCGCTCCAAAATGCAACGCGACAGCATTGCCACCCAGGTAGCCGTGTCCCGAAAAAAAGCGGAGGAAGAGATCACACGCATCCAGCAGGAATTAGCCAAATCCATTGCCGCAGCAAAAGAACAAGAAGATAAAATCAAGGCCCAAAGCGCCACGGAAGTGGCCAAAGCCCGCGAACGCAGCCAGCAGGAAGTGGCCAAAGCACAGGAAGAAGCTCGCTTGAAAGTGCAGGAAGCCAACCAGAAAGCTGATCAGGCGCAAAAAACATACGCCGGCGAGGTGGTAGCCTCCAAACAAACCTCTGAAGAGCGCATTAAACAGATACAGGCCGAAGCGGCAGCCTCGATTGCCGAAGCCAAAAAGAAACAACAGGAAACCACTACGGTCTCCGCTTCCGAAGTCGCCGCATCCCGGGAACGGGCCGCTGCTGAAATCGCCGCTGCCAAAGAAAAAACGGCCAATGAAGTGGCTGCCGCCCGCGAAGCTGCTGTACGTGCGCAACAGGAAAGCGCCAACAGCATTGCAGAATCCAAACGCCAAAGTTCACAGGCTTTGCTGGCCATCAAAACCGCAGAGGCGGATAGCATCCGGTTTGCCCGTGAAAACAGTTCGCGCGAACGCCAGCGCCTCGCCAACGACGTAGCCGAGGCGCGCCAAAAAGCGGCAGCCGAAATCGCAACGGCCAACCAGCAAGGCGCCAATGAAGTAAAAACAGCGCGCGAAAACGCCGCCCGCGAAAAACAACTCAGCGCCGAAGCCATCGGAAAAGCCCGGGAAGAATCGGCCAACTTAGTAGCAAGCGCCCGCGAAAATGCCGCTAAAGAAGTGGCAACCGCCAAACAACAGGCCATTGAAGCCATTTCATTGGCTAAAAAAGAATCGGACGATAAAAAAGCGGCTTACGCCAAAGAAGTGGCCGATGCCCAGGAGCGCTCCAGGCAGGAAGTCACCAGCGCCCGCGAAAATGCCGCCAAAGAGGTTGCCACAGCCCGCAAAGACGCTGCCGATAAACGCACACAGTACGCCAATGAAACTGCCGAAGCGCGCAAAAAAACAACGGAAGAAATAGGCGCAGCCCAAAAAGAAGCCGCCGAGGGCATTCAGAAAGCCAGGCAGGAATCTGCTGCAGCCATCGCACTCGCCCGCGAAAATGAGGCAAAAGCCATTGTCGACATGAAAGCCCAAAGCGCGGAAGAAATCAATCGGATTAAAACAGAAACGGCACAAATGGTGGCTGGTGAAAACCAGAAACTGACGCAAATACAAGCCGAAGTACTGAAAGCGGAAGCGGAACTGAAGCAATTGAAAGAAGAAGCGGAAAAACTTAAAAAGAAAGATTGAATGCATCCACAATCCTTCCAAATCCCATCGCCGCTGACTCTTGAACGGGGCGGACAACTCCAGCACCCGACGATCGCTTTTCATACCTATGGCAACCCTGCTAACCCGGTCGTATGGGTTTGTCATCCATTGCTCACCGGTTCAGATGTGTTGGAATGGTGGGCCGGCCTGTTCGGCCCGAAGGATTACTTCAACCCCAACAAATATTTTATCGTTTGCGCCAATATTATTGGGTCCTGTTTCGGCAGCACGGGGCCGCTGTCAGAAAACCCGGGTCAGGGCGGTGGCGCTTATTTTCACGATTTTCC
>JAYSZC010000109.1:0-5504 GCA_043738235.1 Lewinellaceae bacterium
TCATCAACCTTTAAGAAACAATATTTCAACGAATCAACAATAAGATAATCAATGAAATACGCAATTGGCGCTATTCTCGGAATCGCTTTATTCGCCTGGTTTTTTTCCCTGTGTTCACCGCCGGGTAAAAACAAAACAGGACATGAATACATGCCGGATATGTATCACCAGGTGGCTTACGAAGCCAACCAGTACAGTGCATACTACTGGAACCACTGGGATGATAAAAGTGTGCGCACGAAAGCCGAATTGTCGCAACCGCGCGGCAATGTGGAGGGTACCGTTGCACGTGGCATGACGGGTGTGTACTACACAGGTGTAGATGCCCTGGATGTGGTCCGTGGGAAAAATGCTTCCAATGCCATCGCCGTACAACCCAACGGACATGCGCCGTTTTATTACGAGAATACGGAAGAAGACCGCCTGGCCTGCGAACAACAAATGATCGGTAATCCATTCCCGATCACGAAGGCTGGATTGGATCGCGCCAAATCCCTTTACAATATCTATTGCGGTGTTTGCCACGGCGAAAAGGGTGACGGACAAGGCTGGCTGGTAACCATGCCCGACAGCAAATATCCGGCGCAACCTAAAAACCTGATCGGCGACGATATGATCAGCGCCGGAAACGGCCGTTATTATTTCAGTATTGTATACGGCAAAAACGTCATGGGCCCCTATACCGACAAACTTTCTTTCGAGGAGCGCTGGCAGGTAATTCACTATATCCGCTCTTTGCAGGCCAAATCAAAAAGTTTAGAGTACAGCGAAACTGCTAATACCTTCAGCAATATTGAACAACCGGTAAACGGTACGGCATCCGGCCCGGCCCGCGCAGGTGCTATTATACAGTAATTGAAAGGCAAAACAGTTTTGAAAATCAATGTGTTACAGAAGATTTTACAGGTACTGATTTTGCGGTGATATGCAATGAATTTTTGAAGCCCGAATACCAAACCTTATTTCAACATCAAACTTATCAGGCTCGGCCTGAATTTGCGATATGAATCTGACCAATACGCAATTCGTATTTGAAAGCAAGACCAAACTCATTCTGATCGGCGGAATGGTATTGGGCGCTTTGTGCCTTATCATTACCGGCCTGAATGACGATGCATACCATACCCGGTTCTGGACCAATTTCCTGCACAACTCGGTGTATTTTACAGGCATCGCGTTCACATCCATGTTCTTCCTGTCGGCACAGATCACTGCTTTTGCCGGCTGGAATTCATTGATGAAACGGGTGTGGGAGTCCATGAGCATGTTTATGTGGGTGGGCCTCATTCTTATGGCTATATTAGTTGCAGGCGTATGGGGGCATTTCCACCACCTGTACCACTGGAATACGCCGGGCATTACAGATCCGAACAACCCGATTTTTGATAAAATTATCGCCGGAAAAGCAGGCTTCCTCAACGCCGGCTGGTACACCCTCGGTACCCTGGGTTTCCTCGCCATCTGGTTTTTCTGGGCCTACAACCTGCGCAAGGCGTCGGTCGATCAGGACACCATGGAAACGGAGTCGTTTACCTACTACAAAAAACAGCGCAAATGGGCGGCTTCTTTCCTGCCGTTGGGCGGTTTTTTGAGCACTGTGTTTATCTGGCAATCGGTTATGTCCATTGATCCGCACTGGTACAGCACCATGTTTGCCTGGTACTCCATGATCTCGATGTGGCTGGGAAGTTTGTCGCTGACCATTATGATCATCATTTACCTGAAATCATTGGGGTATCTGGAATATGTGACCCGCGAGCATTTGCACGACATCGGTAAATTCCTGTTTGGTATTTCGGTGTTTTGGACATACCTCTGGTTCGACCAGTTTATGTTGATCTGGTACGCCAACAACGGGGAAGAAACCGTTTATTTCCGCGAACGGATGGTGCATTACCCTGTTTTGTTCTGGGGCAACCTGGTACTCAACTTTGTGACACCGTTCCTCATCCTCATGCGGAATGATACCAAACGCAAGTTCGGAACCATGTTTTTTGTGGCGCTCATCGTTTTCTTCGGTCACTGGTGGGATTATTTCTACATGATCAAGCCGGGCGCGCGCATTGCGGCGCAGGAAGCAACGGAAATAGCAGAAGGGACATTCGGCCACCACAAAGCGACTTCCATGGCGGAAAACACGCCTGCTGCGGGTATGCATTCTGAAATGACACCAGAAACACCAAACGAAGACACACACGCATCGGGCACTACGACGGAAGAACGCAAAGGCGCGAGTACCCCCGCCACGCAAGCAAGTGAAGCCAAAACAGTGACAACTGATACGGCTGTCCATGAAAAGGCTACTCCTGAAACCAATGCTGCTACCAATGCTATAAATACACAGGAAGAAAATCGTACACCCCCAAATCCCGGCACGCCTGAAGCATCGCACGAGGGAGAAGGGGCTGAAGTACGTGGCGATGCGCACGGTGAAGAGCATGCAACGGACGTTAAGCCCTTCATGGCAGGATTTACCCTGCCCGGATTCCTGGAACTCGGCACCCTGATCGGATTCCTGAGCCTATATTTATTTTTCTTCTTCCATCAACTGACCAAATCCTCCCTGGTACCCTGGAAGGATCCATACCTGGAAGAAAGTTTACACCATGAAACCGGCGTTATGATCAACACGGAAGTGGAAGAAAAACACGGACACGATGATCATCATTGAATGCGATATCATCATGTAACAGCGCGCAAGTGCTGCAACACAGGTTGACGAGTCGAAAGGACAGGTTTTGTTCAAATATTTTCCATATTTAGAGCATTTCTATTCAACTTATTCGGCGCAGAACCTAAAAACTAAACTTCATACCTTTGGGTTAAAGGAATAAAATTTTATCAATGACAGGGCTAATTATTCTTCTCTGCGTTCTCCTGATTACCATTGTTCTGGTGCAAATCGGGAAAGTAATGGAACTCACCGGCCAGATTAAAGGTGAGTTGGAGGTATTGCGTGACAACAGCAAATGGAATGGCTGGTTATCGCTTGCATTCATGGTAATATTTCTGGGTGGCGTTATTCTTTCGTCCTGGGCATATCGCAATGAAATGATGGGCTTCGGGCCGCACAAAGGCGCCTCTATACATGGCGACTCTTTAGACAGCCTTTTTAACTGGACCTTGTTTTTTACCGGGATCGTTTTTGTGGTCACACACATCATGTTGTTCTGGTATGCCTACAAATTCCGTTGGAAGGAAGGCCGTAAAGCAGCGTTTATCTCCCATGATAACCGCCTCGAAGTCATCTGGACCATCGTTCCGGCTGTTGTAATGACCTTTCTGGTGATTCGCGGTCTGGACACCTGGAACACCGTAATGGCGGATGTCAATCCAGATGAAGATTATATGGAGATTGAAGCAACCGGTCAGCAGTTCAACTGGATGATTCGTTACCCCGGCCCCGATGGCAAACTGGGTACGCGTAATTATAAATTGACAACGGCCAACAATCCCCTGGGTCTCGATTTCAACGATCCAAAAGGATGGGACGATGCCATGCCGAGCCAGGAACTGTATTTGCCTCAAGGTAAAAAAGTGCGCGTTCGTATTTTAGCCAAAGATGTGTTGCATAGCTTCTTTTTACCCCATTTCAGGGTAAAAATGGACGCAGTACCCGGATTGCCGACCTATTTTGTATTTACCCCTGTCAAAACGACGGCGGAATACCGCAATGAATTGCGCAAATACGAGGAATACAATGTTCCTGCCGACCCGCTCGATCCAACCGGCCCGAAACGCTGGGAAAAATTTGAATACGAACTGGCTTGTTCAGAATTGTGCGGTAAGGGCCACTATTCCATGAAGCGGGTTTTCCGCGTTGTGTCGCAGGAAGAGTATGATGCCTGGTATAGGACACAGGAGTCGTTCTACCTGACGCAGGTGCGCGATAAAGACGAAGACCCCAACAAAGGGAAAGTGCTAGATATCGAGGTAGGTACACGCGCCAAAGCATTCAGCGAAAATATGAAAGCCGCAGTGGAATCGACTGATATTGCAGCGAAGACCCTGCCGCTCAAATATGTAGGTTTTGTATCGGGTTCTGCCGCACTGACTGCCGACAGCCGCTACGAATTAGATAACCTGGTGACTGCCATGACGGCCTATCCTTCTATTGTAATTGAAGTGGCGGGCCATACCGACAATGTGGGCGACCCGGCTGCAAACCTGGCGCTTTCCGCACAACGCGCTTCGGCTGTTGCCAAATACCTGACAGACCGCGGTGTGGGGGCAAGTCGCCTCCGCCCGAGAGGTTACGGCGATACCCAACCCATTGCCGGAAACGATACCGAAGAAAACCGCACTAAAAACCGCCGGACAGAATTCACGATTTTGAGTTCTATTTGACCCTCCTTCGCCTAAAAAGGCTTCGGCGGGTAAAGGTTTGAAAGTTTGACCCTCCTTCGCCTAAAAAGGCTTCGGCGGGTAAAGGTTTGATGGTTTGAATTGCATTTTTGATTAAAGAACACCTGACCCAATAAAGGTTTTACAATACAAAACAATTATAAAACTCCTGGATATGGCACAAGATATTACCGCCGTAGAAGCACTGGAAGAGAAGTTTACCCAAGAGTTGGGTTATGACGATCATTTCCATGACCACCATCACGGCGATAAGTTTCAGTCAAATTTTTTGACGCATTATATTTTTAGCACCGACCACAAGATGATCGCCCGCCAGTTCCTGATCACAGGTATCTTCTGGGCTTTTGTGGGCGCTGCGATGTCGATCGTCTTCCGCCTGCAACTGGGTTTCCCGGAAGCGGATATGGCTTGGCTGCGACCCATTCTGGGTAAATGGATTCAGGTGAATGACGCCGGTATCGGCAAACTCGATCCTGAATTTTATTATGCCTTAGTGACCATGCACGGCACCATCCTGGTGTTTTTTGTACTGACGGCGGGTTTGAGCGGCACCTTCTCGAACCTGTTGATTCCGTTGCAGATCGGCGCCCGCGACATGGCGTCACCGCTGTTGAATTCCTTTTCCTACTGGGCGTTTTTCCTCGCCGGTGTGGTCATGTTTTTATCGCTCTTTCTCAGCACCGGCCCATTCTCCGGCGGCTGGACGGCCTATCCGCCGTTGAGCGCTTTGCCGCAGGCCTCTGACGGCTCTGCTGCGGGTATGACAATGTGGATTGTTGCGATGGCTTTGTTTATTGTCTCTGCCTTGCTGGGTGGTATCAACTACATCACGACCATTCTGAACATGCGCACAAAAGGTATGAACATGTGGCGCATGCCGCTTACCATGTGGGCATTTTTTGTGACGGCGGTTTTGGGTGTATTGTCATTCCCGGTTCTGTTGTCCGGTGTGTTGCTGCTGATGTTCGACCGCAGTATGGGCACTTCCTTCTACCTGAGTGAAATCGTGGTAGGCGGACAAATCCTGGATCGTGTAGGCGGCAGCCCGATTTTGTTCCAGCACCTGTTTTGGTTCCTGGGTCACCCGGAGGTATATATCATCATTCTTCCGGCGATGGGTATCGTTTCCGAGGTATTGT
>JAYSZC010000110.1:0-15506 GCA_043738235.1 Lewinellaceae bacterium
AGGAACTCAGAACGCTCATGCAGCCAAATTTTCAACGGTTTTCGATGCACCCGAAAACCTGTACCTCTTTTTCATAACCACTTTGCCACGGCTATAAATACCTTCTTTTCAGAACTGAATGGTAGCGAATAGCCTGATGTAAATGTACTAATGCATGTTTGCGGCAGGTCGAAAAAGACACTGCCGCGGCGCTTTAGGCGGGTGGATTAGGTACAGATAACACCTGTTGAGGCGGAAGTAAAACAAAACGTGTTGAAAAATACAGGGAAACGCACACGACACACCGCTATTTTCCGTATTTTTGTTCTCCAAAGATCGTTTCATGGCACTCCAAGACAAATATATTAACCCGTTTACTGACTTTGGTTTTCAGAAACTATTTGAGGCTGCTGAGATCGCCAAATTAACGCCAGATGAAAAAAATAAATATGAGGAAAGTTTGAAGTATTACCGCGATTTGAAAAATGTGGTGGATACTTCATTTGATGAGGGCAAAGCAGAAGGCAAGTTAGAAATCGCCCGTCAAATGAAAGCAAAAGGTATGGATTCAGACCTAATATCCGAAATTACCGGATTGCAAATTGATGAGATTGAAAAACTGTAATAATATTCGCCACTTTCTATGTAATACTTTTCATAGCCGACTAAGCGCGGCTACAAAGACGATCTCAAAGCCAGGAAAGTGCCGGCTGGAAAAAAACGATAGCACTTGTGTCACATACCAATCCTTCTCGATCATGGAAGGATCGATGGCCAAGTCAATGGCTGCTTGTTCGAGCTGATCTTTACTTGGAGATTCGTTCATAATGAATATAAGCTCCGCCATAGCCAATTTTACGGCTTATGCGGCCTTTTACGGCGATCATACGACCGGTTGGCACCTGAGTAGACTTGCCGGCGTTATACGCTTTCTCTAAAGTAGATGGAGCTGTTTCCACACCAAGACGCTCCAAGGCTTCTTTGGCAAGACCTGGCAAGGGTTTCTCAGGAACAGGCTTTCCACTGAGTAAAGACAGGGTTGTCCTGGCGTATAACCCGTAACCAATTTTTATAATCTTGCCTTTGGCCGCAAGTGTACGCAGCGCCCGCCCGACCTGGTCATAGCCGCCCAAATCGTCAAAATCTTCGCGCAAAATAACCGTCGACTTCTTACGCGAAATTTGGGTAGCTATTTTTCTTTCTAAAGTATTGTTCTTAAGCATTTTAAGGTTACGTCATTGTGTACAAAAATACGACATTATTTCGGTGCAAAAATACGACATATTTTGCATTTGTGCAAGGTTTAAAAACTCTTTTCCCCTCGACAGGTATTCCTTCTCTCTCCTCAACCAAGCCTGCCGCCAAGGTACAACTGCATGTTGCTTGCTATTAAATGATATTACACTATAACTTTACAGCCTGACAATCAACACTAATAACCAATAACGGATAACTACTTATGTCAATCACAAAAGAGTCAGACTTAATCGGAATGCAAAAGGCAAGCGAAGCGGTTGCCTACACTCTGAAAGAAATGAGAAACTTTGCCCAACCGGGTATGACGACAAAGGAATTAGACAACTATGGCGGACAAATCCTGCATGACGTAGGAGCCAAATCAGCACCCTATTTGACGTATGGTTTTCCTGGCTGGACGTGCATCAGTGTAAACAATGAATTTTGTCACGGTATACCATCTGACAAAAAAATAATCAAGGAAGGTGATTTGATTAATATTGACGTTTCAGCAGAACTGGATGGCTTTTGGTCGGACAACGGAGGGTCGTTTGTTATCGGGACGGATGTAAACCAACACCAAAAACTTGTGGAGGCTTCCAGACAAATTTTACATAAAGCAATTCATAGTATAAAAGCTGGGGTTCGCATTTCCGACATTGGGTTTTTAATTGAAACGGAAGCGAAGAAAAGAGGTTACAAAGTCATCAAAAATTTGACAGGTCACGGTATAGGAAGAAGTCTGCACGAAGAACCAGGTGAAATCGCTAATTTCAGAGATAGATTTAATCTTACCAGGTTTAGGAAAAATTCCGTAGTTGCTATTGAAACATTTATTTCAACGGCTTCCACCTATGTTAAAACGTTGCAAGACGGTTGGACCATGGTAGGTAATAAGGGCGGTTTTATGGCCCAACACGAACATACTATTGTTGTTATGGACGGTAAACCAATTGTACTGACAGAGATGAATGAAATATGGAATTAAGGAATAACCCTCACACGCCCATCAAAAAATCCACCAGATTGGCCTCATTGGAAATATTCAGTTTCCGCCGCAGGCGATACCGGCTGCCTTCCACGCCCCGCACGGAGATATTCATCAGGTGCGCGATTTCTTTGGTATTCAGGTTCATTCGCAGGTAGGCGCACAGGCGGTAGTCGTTCGGGCTGAGTTGCGGGAACCGTTCGCGGAGGCGTTGCAGGAAATCGCGGTACACCTGGTCGAAATGCACGGCAAACTGTTCCCAGTCCTGATCCGTGCGGGTATCGAACTGCAACATGCGCAAGAGCCGGCGCAATTCGTCGCGGAGCGTGGCGGGCTGCTGCTCTTTCTCCAGCACGCGTTCGAGCGCTTCCTGTATCGTAGCGATCATTTCTCCTTTTTGAACCAGGTGCATGGTAGCCAGGGCTAATTCTTCGTTTTTGTGTTGTACTTCAGCCTCTAGTTTTTCATTTTGAACCCGCACCAGTTCCTGTTCCGTCAGTTCGGCCCGGCGCAGGTGTTGTTCTTCTTTTTGCAGGTGGGTGCGGGTGAGTTCGGCTTTTTCGCGCTCGAAACGTTTGCGTTGTGTGCGAATCAGCAGCAGCAGCAGGCCTGCCGCAAGCAGAAAATAAAAGAACATGGCCCAGCGGTTGGCGTACCAGGGCGGCAGAATACGAAAACTAAACACGGCAGTTTCGCTCTCCTGTCCCAATTCGTCGCGGGCTTTGACCATCAACTGGTATCGACCGGCGGGTAAATGGGTAAAATCCCGCTCGGTTTTGTGCGACCAGCCCGACCAGGCGCTTTCGAGTCCTTCCAGGCGAGTGCTGTATTGTATGCGACGGCTTTCGCCAAAAACGGTGGCAGCGAAGGAAACGACCACCCAGTTGTAATGATTAGGCAGCACGATATGGGTCATATTGCCGACCGGAAACCCGCCATACACCACACTGTCGGCGGATTGTGGAATGCGTACACTGTTGATGTTGACCTGCAGGGCGCGATCTGTCCGGTCAAGCCTCTCTGTATTGAGGTGTAAAAATCCTTTTTCCGTTCCAAAGAACTGGTTTTGAGCATCCAGGCAATAAATATGTTCAAAACCGCCGACAATCTGGCCGTTGAGTTGGGGGAAAATCTGTCGCCGGATTTTTTTGCCCAATCCCTCATCCTGTATCCATAACACACCGGCGTCTTCGCCGGTTACAAACCAGATATTCCCGGCGGCATCTTCCTTTAAAAAACGGGTGCGTTTGTTTCTACCCAACTGTGCGTCGAATTCGGGGGCTGAAACAAAACGGTCGGTAGCCGGGTCGTATCGGAACAGGCCGTGCTCGCCCGCTACCAATGCCCGTTTCCCAATATCAAAAACGTAGTTGAACAGATCGGAAGGTAACCCGTCCGCCTGGCCGTAGCGCCGCACGGTCAGACGCTTATAGCCCTCGTGCAATTGCACCCTGAACACCCCGCGATAGGGATGCGAAACCCAGAGCATGGTGTCATTATCCGGCGCGAGTATCCTGCATGATTCGTCGAAACCGGGTAATCGCATCCGAAACTGCCAGGCGCCGCCCGAACGGCGGGTAAACAGCGAAAGTCCGTCGTACTGACCCGCGATCAAAACGCTATCGCTGAGCTGGAGGTAACGCCAGGTGCCGGTTCGGTTGCTGAGCACAGTGGCCCGGGTATCATCCACCCGGAAAGCGCCTTCGTGGTGCCCCAGCAAGAGCGAACCGCCTGCTTCATTCAGCCCCCAAACCTGGCCGGTGGTGCCTGATACCAGTTGAAAAGGCTGGTCAACAAAGGGGCTGAAATAATTGCGCCATGGAATGGAGTACAAGCCGTTGGAAGTACCGAGGTAGAACCTGTCTCCGAATAAACGCGCGGCGTATCCGGCGCCTTCCAGGTCGTTATCAGGAAAAATGCGATAAAAAGGAGCGTTCATTTCCACGTAATCGATCCCGTTATCGAGGCCGAGCCAAAGATTTCCGACCCTGTCGGCCTGTACGTTCAGGATGTTGTTGTATTGCAGTCCTGCGCCTTTGCGAAGCCATAAAGCCGGTTTGCGGTTGGCATTCAGCACCAGCAGCCCGCCGAGGGTGGTACCGAGTGCGATCTGGTTTTCTCCAAAAACAGTCGCTGTGTAAATCCTTTTTTCTTTTAAAAAAAGATCGGCGGGCGTGATCCAGGGAATCAGCCGGTCGCCGGTAAGGCTGAATAAACCGTGTTTCAGGGTGGCTACCAGAACGGTGTCGCCGCGCCAGGGCAGCATCGCCGTCACCACACTGGACGGCCCTTCGCATAAACGGACAAACTGATTGCCGTCGAAACGGAGCAATCCGCCCGAAGCGGAATGCAGCAGCAATTGCCCGTGTACGGCTTCCAGGTGTTCTAAAAAACCTGTGGGCCGATAAATCGTACATTGCTGACCCGCTATTCGAAAAATACGGTCGGCGGTTCGGAAAAAACAGGCGCCCCCGAAAGGAACAATATCCCAGACATCGCCATAACTCCGTTCGGCCGGCGGAATCAACGCATTCAGCGAGTGGTACTGCAATGTACCGGAAACATCGGGACTAAAATACCCCAACTCGCCCTGTCCGCCTACATAGATATACCCACTTGCCGGGTCGATGTAAAGCGAACGCACACAAGTTCCGTTCGAGATGGGGTAGCATTGCCAGGTATCTCCATTGAAACAAAGTAAACCTTCATTATTGGCAAGAAAGATAATGCCCCGCTCGTCCTGCTTGCTATCCCACGACTGCGTACCTGCCTGATAAAGCGTTTTGGCGTAATGCGTCACCGGCGGCAAACCCAGATTAACGGGCTGCCCCAGGGTGCTCTGCGAACAGAAAAGCGCAAGTATGTAGCAGATCACTGCAAAGTGTTTACTCATATCGGTGGCTAAGATACAGCAATTACATAAAAGCAAAATCGTGCCCTCCAAAAGCACTTGTCGTACTATTAGCGTAGTGTTTTCGGCTGCGCGTGAAGTCTTGTAGTATGCTTATATAGTTGGTATGCGAATCATCCTGCATAATTTTGTGGTCAATAATTTAAAAGAAGCAAAATGAAATTTCAAAACCTAAATCGGTCTATGATGTTTAAAAAATTACATGTATTATTTCTTGTCGTAGCCTGCGCAGCCGGTCTTCAAGCTCAGGTCACCATCCTCGACTTTGAAACACCTGCAACCTCTACCACTTTTCAGTATTTCGGCAGTTCGATCGACGGGCAGTTTTCCACTGCGATTGCCAACCCCAATGCTACGGGTATCAATACCAGCGCAACGGTATTGCAGTTTTCAAAGCCCGCCAATTCCCAGACCTGGGCGGGCGCCTACTCCAATCCGAATCCTGCAACAGCCGTCGATGTGTCGGCAGGCGGCATCATCAAAGTGAAAGTACACAGCAATCATGTCGGCAACCTCGCCCTGAAACTGGAAGCCTCCACAACCGGCGGCGACAACTGGATTATACAACAACCCATTACAACGATCAACGAATGGGTGGAACTGAGTTTCGATCCCAATCTTCCCGCTATTGAAGGAACCCTGCAACCTGCTGTTGGTCACATTTATGAGCGCATTGTATTATTTTTTGATTTTGGCACGGCTTTCCCAAGCGATCAGACCTATTACCTCGACGACATCGTGGTAGAACAAGTGATCACTTGCAGCCCGATCCTGGACTTCGAAGCGCCTGCCACCACCACTAATTTCCAGTATTTCGGTAGCAGCATCGATGGTCAATTTAGTACCAACATTGCCAACCCGAATGCTACTGGCATTAACACCAGCGCAACGGTATTACAATTTACCAAACCTGCCAATTCGCAGACCTGGGCCGGCGCTGCCTCCAACCCTGTGCCTTCCACGGCCATCGACCTGACAGCAGGAGGTATTATCAAAATAAAAGTACACAGCAACCACGTAGGGAATCTGGCACTTAAACTGGAAGACTCACCCACCGGTGGCGCCAACTGGATTTTGCAACAACCTATTTCCACCATCAACGAATGGGTGGAACTGAGTTTTGACGCCAGCCAACCCTCCATTGAAGGGCCTAACACGCCTGCCAGCGGCCATATTTACAACCGGGTCGTTTTATTCCTTGATTTCGGAACTGCTTTCCCCAGCGACCAGACCTATTATATAGATGATCTCGTGGTGTGCAGCAGCGGCGGCACTCCAACGGCAGATGTTACATTCCAGGTAAATATGAACGATTATGCCGGCACGTTTACCACGGTGAATGTAAGTGGCGAGTTCAACGAATGGTCGGGCGACTCCAATCCGTTGTCGGATGATGACGGCGACGGCGTGTACAGCGCCACGCTGAACCTGCCGGTCGGTTTGTACGAATATAAATTTACCCTCGACAACTGGGCCGCGCAGGAAAACCTGGCCATCACGGCCAGCTGCGTACAAGTGACGGTCGACGGCGCCAATATTTTTATCAACCGCAAATTGGCCCTTGCCGGCGACGAAGAACTCGCTCCGGTATGTTTCAACAGTTGCTACGACTGCGGCGAAAGTGTATCGATCACCTACGATCTCGGCATGAACGGCATCACCCCTGATCCGGGTGGCGTGTACCTGGCAGGCGGCGCAGAGTTTGGCGCGCCTAACCTCCGTTTCCGTATGTACGACAACGATCTCGACGGCGTATTTAGCGTCACAATCGAGCGCGAGATTGGTTACGGCGGTTACTACACGTTCACCAACGGCCCTTGTGGCGATTTTTCCTGTAAAGAAAACATAGTGGGCCTGCCATGTGCGCACCCGGAGAATTTCAACGATAGACTCCTGCTTCCTGTACAACAAGATACGGTAGTCGCTTCCTGCTTCTCCACCTGCGCAACAGCCAGCGACTGCACCAGTATCGGTACTACCGACCTGGCAGGCCCCGGCTCCTGGGTGGAAGTTGTGCCGACCCTTGCTTCCAATGAGGTGCGTATCCTGTTCCACGAACTGGTTCAAAGCAATGCAGGCGTGCGCATCATGGATATAACAGGTAAAACCGTGTGGCAGCAACAATGGCTTATTGCGCCTAATCAGGTGCAATTACAGGTAGCCGACTGGCAGCCTGGTATGTACTTTATCTCTGTTGAAAACGGCAACCGGCGGGCTACAGGGCGTTTTGTGAAAATGTAACTTACTCTTGGTAATTGCGCTTCTGCGGGCGGATTGGTTCTCCGCCCGCTCTTTTAAATCCGATTTTTTGCCTTTTGCCATTTCACCAAAGTTATAATCAACACAAAGTGGTTTTGAACGGGGTGCCTTTCAAATTGTCGTTGCGCTATATTGTGGTTGTCTCATAGGTATCAAAATCAGAAACGGTGCAAATTTTTATTTCGTTTTCGTTACCAGAAACCTATAAGGTTTTAAAAACCTTATAGGTTTAGTACTCGATAAAAATAAAAATCGGTTCTTTTTTTCTGACTGACACTGTATGAGACACCCACAAGCATCGCGCAATAACAAGCGACAAGTTAAAATGCGCCTTTTTGAACGAGAGATCAATATAATAGCCTGAAAGCGAAGTCACCCAACCGTTCAAACCACTCAAACCTGACGATACATGCACATAAAACTTACTTACACCCTTGCCCTGCTCTTATTGCTGTCGGAAGCGCTCAGCGCTCAAGTCAGTGTAAGCGGGCGTATTATCGGCGCTGTAGACGGGCAACCGCTTATTGGCGCTACCGTCGCCATTGAAGGAACCAGCGGAGGCGCTATTGCTGACGGCGACGGCCGGTTTCGCCTCACAGCGCCTTCTTCAGAATCCGTGCTTGTCTTTTCCTACACCGGCATGCTCAGTAAAAAGGAAAAGATTGGCAGCCGCAGTATCATCGACATTGTTTTGGATGAAAATAACGCGCTGATCAACGAAGTCGTTGTCGTGGGATACGGCTCGCAGAAACGCAGCAATATCAGCGGCGCTGTGTCAACGATTACCGCTGCCGAAATTTCCGAACTGCCCGTATTGCGGGTCGAGCAGGCCCTGCAAGGCCGCACAGCCGGCGTACAAGTGACGCAGAATTCCGGTTCACCCGGCAGTCCGCTCACCGTTCGCATACGCGGCACGGGTACCATCAATAACAGCGATCCACTGTATATCGTCGACGGCATTCCGGTGGATGGCCTGGATTTTCTCAATCCGAACGACATCGAAACCATGAATGTGCTGAAGGATGCCGCATCTGCAGCCATTTACGGCTCGCGGGGCGCCAACGGCGTCGTGCTGATTACCACAAAAGGCGGCAAAAAGAACCAGGATGGTAAAGTTGCCTATGACGCTTATTTCGGGATGCAAAGCGCCTGGAAAAAAGTAAACCTGCTGAATGCCCGCGAATATGCCATTCTTTCCAACGAAGCGCATATCGCTGCCGGCCAGGTGCCGCTGCCCGAATTAGCCAACCCGGAAGCGCTGGGAAGAGGTACGGACTGGCTCGACGCTATTTTCGGCAATGCGCCCATGAGCAGCCACCAGCTGAGTTTCAGCGGCGGTTCTGAAAAATCAACCTACACTGTTTCGGGCAATTATTTCGATCAGGAAGGTATTGTGGGCGGCGACAAAGCCGGATTCAGGCGCTACACCGCCCGCATCAACGGAACCAACACGGTAAAAAAATGGCTCACTATCGGCACCAATATAGGTCTTACCAACCTGGGTCGCCGCTTTTTGCCGGAAAACAACGAATTTACCACGCCATTGGTGCGCGCTTTGAACATGGATCCGGTCACGTCCGTACGCAAAGATGACGGCACTTTTGCCTACTCCCGTTATGCCGATACGGATATTGTCAATCCTGTCAATGCGATGGAACAAACCTTTGACCGCTGGAAATCGAACCGCATCGTCGGGGCCGTTTTCAGCGAACTGACCCTTGCGCCCGGCCTGCGTTTCCGCAGTTCTTATAGCGTGGACGCTACGTTTGCCACCCGCGACATCTTTTATCCCAAGTTTGACCTCAGCAGCGACCCTGTGCTGAGCGATGCGCCCGCCGGTGAAAAAAACCTGATAAATTCTGTTGTCAAACAACACAATAGCTGGCGCACCTGGCAATTGGAAAATGTACTGACCTGGGATCACAATTTCGGCGATGACCACCACCTCACGCTCACCGGCGGTACCACGGCACTCGAAAACAGGTACGAATACAGCGGCGGCGCCAATACGAACCTGCCTTCCAATGATCCCGACGATGCGTTTATTTCCAATACCATCGACCCGATTGCTTCACAAAGCGCTTACGGCGGCGCCGACGAGTCTTCTTTGCTGTCCGTTTTTGGTCGCGCCAACTATGAATTCAAACAAAAATACCTTTTTAGCGCAGCCCTCCGCGCCGATGGCTCTTCCCGATTCGGACCGAATAACCGCTACGGTTATTTCCCGTCCGTTTCGGTGGGCTGGATTATCAGCGAAGAGTCATTCTGGGGTTCCAAAGCGCTGGAATTTCTGAAAATCCGCGCCAGCTGGGGCCAGAACGGCAACGACCGGATCGGAAATTACGGGTTCTCCACTGTTGTACTGAGTGGCCAGAACTACACTTTCGGCCCGGGCGAAACGATTACCAACGGCAGTGTGCCGCTCACGGTAGCCAATCCCGATCTGCGCTGGGAAACGATCACACAAACCGACATCGGTTTTGACGCGACCTTCTTTAACGGACGACTGAGCTGGACGAGCGATTTTTACCTGAAAAACACCTCGGGGATGCTTTATGCCGCACCTATTCCGCTTACTGTCGGCGCTGCCCCACCGGTGCGCAACATTGCCAGTGTAAAAAATACAGGCTGGGAAACCGATGTGCAGTACCGCAATCGCTCCGGGGCTTTCAAATACAGCGTCGGCGGCAACTTGTCTATTGTCAAAAATGAAGTCACCGGACTGGGTGAGGGCGGAGAGCCTGTCTTTGCGGGCAGGGTACAATCGGCCAATGCCAGCGTGACCAAAACGGAAGTCGGGCAGCCCATCGGCGCTTATTTCGGCTACGTAACCGACGGTATTTTCCAAACCCGGCAAGAAGTGACAGACCATGCTTTTCAAAGTGAAAACACAGCGCCCGGCGACATTCGTTTCAAAGACCTGAATGGCGACGGTGTGGTCAATACTGACGACCAGGATTATATCGGCAATCCGATCCCCGATTTTACTTACGGTTTTACGGCGGATGTGGAATGGAAAGGTTTTGACCTGGGTATTTTCCTGCAAGGCGCGCAGGGCAACGACCTGTACAATGCCACCGTGCGTTACGATTTTACCTATGTCAATCGTCCGGTTTCGGTGCTGAATCGCTGGACCGGCCCCGGCACGTCCAACAGCGAGCCGCGGGTCAACCTGAGCGATCCCAACCAGAACGCCCGCGTATCGGATCGTTTTGTGGAAGACGGCTCCTACCTGCGCCTGAAAAACGTGCAGTTGGGTTATTCGCTGCCGAAAAACCTGTTAGAACGCATCGGTTTTGAAAAATTGCGGGTGTATGTCTCCGGTCAGAATATGTTCACTTTCACCCGCTACACCAGCATGGATCCCGAAATCGGTTCTTACGGCGGCGCTTTGGAAGCGGGCATCGACAGGGGTTTTTATCCACAGGCGCGCGTGTTGCTGGGTGGGATTAATGTGGTATTCTAGTGCAACGCGGATGAACGCAGATAATGCGGATTTCCGCAGATATTGAAAGATTCAAGCAAAACAAATCCGCGGAAATCCGCTTCATCTGCGTCATCCGCGTTTCAAAACAATCAGAAATATGAAAAATATACGGCTTCTCTTTTTAGCAGGCCTGTTGTTATCATCCTATGCCTGCAACAAGGATTTTCTCGACCGCAAACCATTGGTCGGCGCAACGGAAGAAAACTTTTACCGCACCGAACAGGATGCAGTGGCGGCGGTCAATGCGGCTTACGCGCCGTTACAATTTGAACTGTCTCCTGGCGGCCATTTCCGCTGGTTCTGGGGCGATATTATGTCGGATGATGCCATTAAGGGCGGTTCCGGCGACAATGACGCCATCGAATTGCTGCAATTGGAAACCTTCAAAGCCCAGGCCAACAACGAACTGGTCGAGTCTGAATGGTCGGCCAATTACGAAGGTATTTACCGGGCCAACATCGTACTGGAAAAAGTGCCGCCGATTCAAATGAACGAGGCGTTGAAGGCCCGTTTACTAGGCGAAGCGCGCTTTATCAGGGCCTGGTTTTTTTACAACCTGGTGACGATGTATGGCGGCGTTCCGCTGGCCGACCACGTTTTGGCGCCCAGCGAATACAACCTGCCGCGCGCAAGTGCTGACGAGGTGTGGGCGCTGGTGGAAGCCGATTTGAGGGAGGCCCTTTCAGCCTTGCCGGCGCGCAGCCAGTACCCGGCTGCCGATCTGGGCCGCGTCACCAAAGGCGCTGCACAGTCGCTGTTGCTGAAATCATTGGTTTGGCAGCAACGCTGGAGCGAAGCGCAGACCCTGGCGGAGGAAATTATCAACTCGAATGAATATCAGTTAGAGCCGAATTATGCCAAAATATTCACCCTGGCAGGTGAAAACGGGCCGGAATCCATTTTTGAAATCCAGTACATGAATGCTTCCGGCGGCAACTGGGGCAAAAACAACGCAAACGAAGGCACCTTTACAAATGTCTTCCAGCGCCCGCGCGGCCAGTTTGAAGGATTCGGATTCAATATTCCAACCGAAGATTTTGTGCAGGAGTTTTTTGTAGAAGGTTTTGAAGACCCGCGTTTGAAATCCACCGTGTTCCGGGAAGGAGAACCGATGGGCGACCGCGGTATTTTTACAAAAGACGCGACAGGTGGTTTTCCATACGATTATTACCCTAAAAAATACTTCAGCAACAAAAGTGAACAGGCGCCATCCGGCGACCCCAGTCCAAACGGGGGCAGCAATGACCGGGTGATTCGTTTCTCCGATGTGCTGTTGTTACACGCCGAAGCGGCATTTCACAACAACAACGAAGATGCTGCCCGCCAGTCGCTCAACCGGGTGCGCGCCCGCGCCAGGGGTACCCTTCCGAATGTTTTACCCAACGTAACGGCCACAGGTGCTGCGCTGCTCGAAGCCATCTACCACGAACGCCGGGTGGAACTGGGTCTGGAGGGGCACCGTTTCTTCGACCTGATACGCACGGGACGTGCCACACAGGTGCTGGGGCCGCTGGGTTATATGGAAAGTGTGCACAAACTGTTCCCTATTCCGCTGTCGCAAATACAGGCGACCAATGGGGCGATTTCGCAGAATGCGGGGTATTGAACCTCACCCCCGGCCCCTCTCCAAGGGAGAGGGGGTGACGTGATGCCCTCCGTGATGTCCCCTTCGTAGCACAAATTGCGGTGTACGCTAGTCACGTCACGGGGTTGTGTCAAAAGGATCGGCGTTCACAACAGTACAAATTTTTATTTCGTTTTCGCTACCAGAAACTTTCCAGGTTTTTAAAACCTGGAAAGTTTAGCACTCGATAAAAATAAAATTCGGCTCTCTTTTTTTTGGCCGGGTCTTACAAAACACCCTCGTAGCGTATACCGCGATTAATACGACGAAGAGGGTGTAACGGAGGGCATCACGTCACTAGCGTAGACCGCAATTAATACGACGAAGAGGGCATCACGGAGGGCATCACGTCACCCCTCTCCAAGGGAGAGGGGCCGGGGGTGAGGCCTGAATCACCTGAAAATCAACAACTTACACAAGATTTAAAGACATATTTCCATGAAAAAATATTTATTTCCCCTGGGGTTGGTACTGGCATTTTCGGCCTGCGCGCCCTACGAAGACGAGGATATCAACCTGCCGGATCCGCCGGGAGCGCCTTCTATTACCGTGGAACCTGTGGCAGGCGACCCCAACCGCATCGTGATAAAAGATGTTTCGACCGGCTTTTTTGCCCGCGTATGGGATCTGCCGGGCGGCACGCCTGCCAAGTCGACCCTGGCCGTCGACACCATTTTTTACCAGTCCAAAGGCGATTATATCATTACGATGTATGCATCCGCTGAGGGCGGCGGCGGCGCGGCGCAGGTTTCGCGCAGCATCAATATTGCACAGGATGCGCAGCCTGCCTGCGATCCGCAGACGGCGCTGCTCACCGGCGATTGTGAAGGGCCGGGCAAATGCTGGACGCTTACAACAGCAGCCGGCGCAGTCCGGGTAGGGCCGCAGCCGGGTTCCAGCGAGTGGTACACTTCGCCTGTCAACGGCTTGCAGGGGGCGCAGTACGACGATGCTTTTTGTTTTTACTTTACCGGCGGTCGTTTCCAGTATTTCAACAACGGTCAGACGGTCGATCCTTTTAATGGGTACCAGGCGGTCGATTATGCGCCGCCGACCAACCTGAGCTGGATCCTCTCAAAAGGCACCGGACAAAATGGCGTCGACCAGATCATTCTGCCCGCCGGCGCTTTCCTGGGCGTCTGGGATTCGGGGCCGATATACGATATTACCACACTCACAGAAAATCAATTGGTGGTGCGCAGCAAAATTGTGAACACCGACGGCTGGTTTGAGCTGACCTTTGTAAAAGATTAAACTGGCTAGTATACTGAAAGTTGAGAGGTTCAGCATGTTGATAGTTTAGAAAGCATTGGTAATCAGTTCATTCATTTTTTCTCGTTCAAAACCACTTTGTGTTGACTATGAAAATGATACGACAAATAACCGGAGGGACGCTCTTACTGGCGATACTCTTACTCAGCTGGCACTGCGCGCAACGCAGTGCGCCGGTTGCGACAAAAAACAGCGCCAACCAGCCGATGCGCATGGTGTGGAGCGATGAATTCGATCGCAACGGATTGCCGGATTCGACCCGTTGGGGATATGACCTCGGCGATGGCTGTCCCAACGTGTGCGGATGGGGCAACAACGAACTACAGTACTACACCGATCGCCAGAGCCGGAATGCCCGGGTGGAAAAGGGGGTGTTGGTCATTGAAGCCCATCGCGAACCGATGGGTGGAAAAAACTATACCTCGGCGCGTTTAGTCAGTAAATTCAAGGGCGACTGGCTCTATGGCCGGATTGCTGTGAAGGCGAAACTGCCACGCGGCCTGGGCGTGTGGCCCGCCGCCTGGATGTTGCCGACCGACTGGAAATACGGCGGCTGGCCTGCTTCCGGGGAAATAGATGTTATGGAACACGTCGGCTATATGCCCGACTCCATTTTTGGTTCGGTGCATACCAAATCCTTCAACCACGGCATCGGCACCCAGAGTACCAGAGGAATTTACCTGAACGACGCGGCTTCTGCATTCCATGAATACGCTGTGGACTGGTACCCGGACCGGCTCGATTTTTTATTTGACGGCAAGGTATTTCACTCCTTTGCCAATCAAAAAACCGGCCCGGATGCCTGGCCTTTCGACCAACGTTTTCACCTGCTGCTCAACTTATCCGTTGGCGGCAACTGGGGCGGCAAAATGGGCGTGGATGAAAAAATATGGCCGCAGCGAATGGAAGTCGACTATGTGCGTGTTTTTGCTTTTTGATGGTTGTCCTTTATCATATTACCGGGGCGCTGCCCCTCCATTCCTGGGTGAACTGAAAAATGCTACAAATATTACCGGGGCGCTGCCCCTTTGCCAACCAGCCCTGAACGTTTGATTTTACGCAATTGTCTTACATTAGAAATTGCCGGTTTGATACTTATGTGTTCAAAAATTCATCATTCATCATTCATCGTTCACCATTCATAACTGATGCGTTTATATATTTCCTTCCTCGTACTACTCGCCCTCGCTGCCTGTAAAAAAGACGATAACGGCGACCCCGATCCACAAAAACCAGTTCTTTCCATTGCTGATGTGAGTCAGCCCGAAGGAAATGTCACCAATACCATTCAGTTTACCGTCAAATTGAGCAAGGCTTCCGAGGCAAACGTGCTGGTCAACTTTTCGACCATTTCGGGCACTGCGCAGGCAGGCGCGGATTTCGTAGCGGCAGCCAACGAACAATTGTTGTTCAGCCCCGGCGACACGGAGAAAAAAATCACCATCCAGGTATTGGGCGATGAAATCGAAGAGCCTTCCGAAAGTTTTGAACTGGTGTTGCTGAATCCGGCAAATGCTGTACTCGGCCAATCGCGCGCCAAAGGAACCCTGGAAAACGACGACGACAACAACGCCCTGAACATTCCCACCACGGGTTATATCACACCTGAAACCTACCCCGGCCGTTCCCTGGTTTGGCAGGATGAATTTAATACCAATGTGCTGAATACGGCTACCTGGACCCATGAAATGGGCAACAACGGCGGCTGGGGCAACAACGAACTGCAATATTACCGCCCTGAAAATACTTA
>JAYSZC010000111.1:0-2235 GCA_043738235.1 Lewinellaceae bacterium
GCTCAACGTTTCGATTTGAAGAAGAAAAATTGCCCAGCGCAAGTCCTTGTGCCGTGTGCGTGGCTTTTTCAGCGATGAAAAGGTATGGAAGCGGAAATATCGTTTGGAACCTTTGTCTAACCGATCAGCCCAAAGGGTACCTGGATTTGAGGCTTGTGCGCGGAAGACGCAACTTCAAAGTGCGGCTTTTGCGCGATTGCAGCAACCCGAACGCTATCAAAGTGCTTCGTTGTCCGACCGACAACAGCGATGACTTCAACATTATAGTGACCTCCATGACAGAAGGCGCCGGCAGCAGTCATGTGCTGGTCGGGGAAGACGGCGTGTACGGTTCCATTTTAAAAGTAACCATTCCATCCAGCAACCAGATCGGGATTGAACTCAAAAATGGCTGGGCGTTGTATTACGATAAAAAGAGTTGTACTGCGAATTGAGAATAGCAGGGATTTTGGGATTAAAGGGTACACGGATTGAACGGATTGGACACGGATTTTTGGATTAAAAGCACACGGATTAAAAGGATTAGACACGGATTTTTTAATAATCCGCATTAACTCTCAACATTCCGCGTAATCGGCGGTGCAAAAATCCGTGTCCAATCCGTCCAATCCGTGTGCTTTTTAATCCAAAAATCACCCCTTCGTTTTCTTCTTCTCCTCCTGGAACTTCATCACCTGTTCCATCACTTTTGCAAGTTCTTCGCCACTGATACGTTTCATCAGAATTTCGTGTTTGCGGTCGAGGACAAAAATCTGCGGGGTTGTCTGCACGTCGTACAGGGTCTTGTAACGGCTGCGGATGTAAGGGTCTGTCATGTTGAGGAACAGATCGTCCGTAAACTCTTTTTCTTCCACACCTTTCCAGCATTCGCCCACTTTGTCGCCGGTCGCCGTACAAACTGCAAATACTTTCACGCCGCGGTTTTGGAAATTGCGGGCAAATTCGACTAAAAACGGGGCCGCTTTTTTGCAATGGCCGCAGTCGGGCGCCCAGAAAAACAGCACGGTGTAGTCGGCATCCACATCCCAAAGAGTATGGGGTTGGTTATTGCGATCCATCACCGTAATATTTGGGGCGATTTTACCGATCAGAATGGGTTCTAATCGTTTTGCGTTGTCAACGATTTTCTCCAGATCCTCTTTTTTTGTCCAGGGCGCCTTGTTTTTGGCGTAATACGTATTTACGATGTGGACATAGCAGGCGTCCATGCCTACGATGTTGGATTTGGCATACTGGTTCAGGAAATGGATCAGGTAGTATTTAAAATTCTCGTTGGAGTTATTCATTTTCGACAACAGGTAATCAATGGAAATATTGATGCTGTCGGGGTGCTGAGGGGTCACTTTGGAGATGTACTGATCTATTTTGGAATGCAGCACCGGGCCGTGCAACATGCAGGGATCGGCGATGTCGATGTTGTCGAAAAAATGGGCTTTATACCAGTAATAACGTTTTAAACCGATCTCTTTTTCGTCGCCGGTGAATTGCGGCGGTTCGGGTTCCATAGCCGCTTTGATAACCTTGGCCGTCATGCTTCCCGGATTTTTACCGATAATATCTGCCTGTAATTTTTTAACCTGTTTGTCTATGTCGGCCAGTTTGCCCGAGATGCGTATAGAGTCGGCGGTATTGTTTTTCAACCTGCCCAGTTGTGCACGCAGGGTATCCGCTTCGGGCCGCATTTTACCCAAAAACCGCAGGTAATCGTAAAAACGGTCGTTATCGTCCGATCCTTTGAATGTCATTTTATTCACCATATCCTTCACGTCTGTGGAGATCGTGAAACGCTGCGCATCGGCAGGGAGCATGAACTGGATAAAATTATTGTCCGGTTTGGTGACCAACAGGTAGACGCCGCAGGGCAATAAGGTATCTGCGGTAAAGGTGAAATATCCATCCGCTCCGAGGTCGACCGTATCTTTTACATAGGTTTTATCGCCGTAGTAAAATCCGAGCACCAACTGATTTTGAGGGTAATTCTCCAATTTGACCCGGATGTTGTAGCCCTGATCGTTGTTGGCAAACGCGCCTGAAAAGGAAATCAATAAAGCGATGGACAGAAAGAGAATACGTTTCATCCGAAAGTAGTTATCCGTTATTAGTTATTGGTTATCAGATATTGCCTGTTCCATTTGTCGAACCCTTAGGACGCGCAAATATCCATCTTCGCGGTATGGGACGGCAAACTTTTTGTAATTGTTAACATGAAAAGGCTGAAAAGGCAAAATGCAAGGG
>JAYSZC010000112.1:0-5497 GCA_043738235.1 Lewinellaceae bacterium
GTAAACTACACAAAGGAGAGGGCGTATACAGTCTGGCCCGCGCTTTTGCGGTGGCCGGGGTGCCGAGTACCGTCATGAGTATCTGGCGGCTGCATGAAAGTACCGCTCCGTTGCTGATGGAGGCTTTTTTTAAAAACCTGAAATCCGGCAAAACCAAAGATGAGGCCCTGCGCTTAGCCAAAAGGGAATTTCTGAAAAATGATGCTAATTTTGACATCACCCATCCTTTCTACTGGGCGGGCGTTACCGTCAGCGGTGATATGTGCAGGCTCGGGTCTTCTTCCACCCCCTGGTGGTGGATCGGCGGAGCTGTATTGCTTTTGGTGATAGCAGTTTATTTTAGAGGGATGAGGAATGAGGGATGAGGAATGAGGGGGGTGAGGAATAAGGATTGAAGAATGAGGGGTGAATGATGAGGAATGAGGGGTGGCAGGATGAATGAAATACGCTTTATTTATGGATACGATTGAAAAAATTGAACTGTTAAAGTTCAGAACCAAGCAAATGTCTTTGCGGGTAATCAGGCTTTACCAGAATTTGCCGCCCGGCGGCGCTTCGCAAGTTATAGGCAAACAATTGCTCCGAAGTGCTACATCGGTTGCAGCAAATTATCGGGCTGTTTCGCGGGCGCGATCAGATGCCGAGCGATTCAGCAAAATATCTATTGTTGTAGAAGAAGCAGATGAAACATTGTTTTGGCTCGAACTATTAACTGAAGCGGGAATGATCCCACATGCAAAACTATCCGAATTGTACAAAGAATGTGAGGAAATACTCAAAATCGTTTCCAATACCCGAAAAAACATGAAAATTTCCAAATAATTCGGATATTCCCTCATCCCTCATCCCTCATCCCTCATCAAGCCCCTCATACCTCAAAATAAACTCCCTATACCGCTCATCCATCCCCAGCACCTCCGCGTTGCCCAGCACGACCAGGTGTTCGCGGGCGCGGGTGAGCGCCACGTTGAGTTTTCGATCTACGCCGCCTTCGCCGATGCTGACAAGGCTGACCAGCTGCTGTTCCGAGTGAACGCAGGTGGAAACGATAATAATTTCCCTGGCGCCCCCCTGGTAACGCTCCACCGTGTCGATGGTAATGGTGTCGGGATCGATACCGGCATCATTCAGACTTGCCCGCAGTTGGGCGATTTGCGCGCGCCAGGGCGTGATGATACCGAGTGTCTGCATCGGATGCCAGGCTTTGTTGTTCAGTTCGTATAAGTTTTTGAAAAACAACACAATACGCGCTGCCAAGGCCGCTTCCGACTTGTTTGTTTTGGCGTTAAAAACGGCATCTTCTGCGGCGACAGGGAAAAAGACAACCCGTTTTTCCGAACACGTTTTTTCCAGCGCCGGATCGAGGCCCGGCAGGTCGTACCACAGGGCGCTGTGCTGGCGATGCGTTTCATCGGGCGTATCGGCCAGGGTTTGCAACAGCCCGTTGTAAAAATAGCGGTTGGGGAAATCCATAATATCGGCGTGCATACGTCCCTGGCGGTGGAGTTGTCCGTAGGCCCAGTGCCAGCCCTGTTCCTGGCAGCGCCGGTAGAGCCGTTCAAAATAAGATTCGCGCAGGTCTTGCAGGCCGATCGTGCGCAGTTCGGCATCGGCTACGACCGTATTTTCCGGGCGTTGGGTGGTGATGGCGGGCAACTGGCGGTGGTCGCCGATCAGGATAAAATGTTCGAATCGGGTGAGCAGCCCGATCAGTTGCGGTTCCAGGATTTGCGAGGCCTCGTCCACGATCAGGCGCTGGAATTTTTTGAGGCGCAGCAGCCCGTCATTTTGACCGAAAGAAGCCACGGTACTGACAAAAATGCGGCGGGGTTCCAGCACTGCCCGCAGTTCGGCGCGGTTTTTTGCGGGCGCAATCCGGACGCTGAGCAATTGATCGCGGAACCGTTCGGCAGTCGAGTGTTTGCCGCCGATGCGGATATATTGATCCCGGATATCGCCGCCGATGGCGTCCAGGGCATCGCAGATTTCATCGACCGCGCGGTTGGTATAGGCCAATAGCAGGAGATTGTCCGAGGTTTCGCGCAAAACCCAGGCGGCGAGATCGCGCAGCATGACGCTGGTTTTGCCCGTGCCCGGCGGCCCCCACAACAGGAAGTAGTCGCGTGACGGTACAATATGGCGCCAGTCCAGGCCCGGCTGCGCGGCTGCGGCCTGCATCTCCTTTTCATCGGGTTGGCGCGGCGCTTCAGCGCCCAATAACAATGCCCTGCGCTGTGGCGGCATGTCGGCCCATTCCAATAGTCCGCGGTACTGTGCAGCGAAGCCAATGTCCATTAAATCGGGTTCGAGGCACCAGTAACCTTCGGTTTCAAAAGAGATGAGATTGAACTGCCGGTAACGCGGTTGTACCGTCACCCGGGTGCTGCTGAGTTCGCAAATGGTGCATTTGATCACCTGGTGCTGTAGCACCGTATCCTTGCTGTCGAGCGCCGGGTACAATACTGCGATGTCGCCCACCCGGAAATTGGCCAAGGGGTTGGTGTGTTCCGTTTTTTGAAAAACAATACAGGGATCGGGCTGATCGGCCCTGTTCTCCAGGATTTCCAGATGACTTAAAATGCTGAACTGCTGCTGTTTATCTCCGAAACTGTTGCGCCAGAGCGCTGCATGGCCATTCGCGTTGTCGGAACCCTCGTCGCCGGTTTTGGCGAGCCAGTGTTCCCGCGCAATAAACCCGGTGAAGGCGTTGAAATATTTTTTTTCCAAAGTAGACAAACGGCCGTAAGTAGCCTCGAATATGCCGTAATCGCGTTCGGTAAAACCTTTTCCGTGGGTGACTTTCAGGCGACCGAATACCGGGATTTGTTCGTCGCCGGGCCTGATTTTGGTAAGCAATCGCTCGATGGCCACCATTTGGTTGCGCACCTGCAGGGCTTCCCATTGTTCGGGCGCTACTGTTGGGGCAAAGCGCAGGTGGTTCAGATCTACCCCGGAGTACAGGATGTATTTGGCCGGGTCAGTGTGCTGGCCGAACACGGAACGCACCAGCAGGTCGTACAACAGTGTTTGGGTGAAATGGCTGCGGGCAATGCCGTAACTGTTGGGTTTGAACGGCGTGCCGCTTTTTAATTCCACAATAGCGGCCTGTTCTTCCGTTTTATAAAACAGGTCGAGGCGACCCTGGATACCGTATTGTTCGCTGAAAAAAGAGGGTTCCAGGGAACAATGCTCCGGTTCGATACCCTGCCGCGCAAAGCCGCCGGAAGCCATACTTTTCAGGGTCAAAAAATGTTTCTGCGCTTTTTGCGACACGGATTTTACCTCCGCATCGCTCATCGGCGCATAGACGAAAGGAAACAACTGAAAAGTTTCCCGAAAAACAGCGCTCCATTCCGCCGCCGGTTCGGTCAGCAGGCGGTCTAAAAAAAAGTTGGCAATATTGCCCAGCAGTTTGGGTTCCGAGTTTTCATAGGGCAGGAATTTGCGCACCAGAAAAGTATAAGGATCGGCCCCGGTGTCTTTAAAACACTCGGCAATGGCAGATACGTCCATCAGGTAATCCGGCTCCACGACAATGGCGCGGGGGCAGTAATGCCCGCTGCGGTCGATGTCCACATCTATCAGATTGAGCGTGACCGGAAAACCGAACACCTTGCGGATCACCGAGATGGTCGGCATAAAATTTTCGTTGCGCTCCGGCATACCATACCGCATCCGAACCGGTCGCTCCGATTGCGCTTCATCTATGACAATCAGGCAGTTGTGCTCCGGGTCGTCTTTGATGGCTACCACCCGGGCCATGCGTACCCAATGGTCGGCAGGTTCGGATTCCTGCAACTGCTGCAGCGTTTCGTCGGGGTCAAATGCTGCAATCAATTCAGCGGGAATGGCCGCTTCGGTCAGTACCAGCACGGCCTCCGCAACGGCCTGTAAACCCAAACGGACGTTTTTTTCGACCGCCACCTGACCGTTCCGCACCCGTTTGGCCAGCAAGCGGAAGCGGTGGATGCGCCGCAAAATATCCGGCTGAAAATGAAATAAATGCCCGGCGTAACTGATGCGGGCAAAAAGGCTGCTGAACACAATTTGTTCGCGGCGGGTGGCCTCGTGGAAAATGCGTTCCATCAGTCCCGCCAGGGCCAATACCCGCTCGCCGGGCGGCCAGCTGGCATGGGTAGCGATTTTCGTTAGTTCGCGATAAAACAAAGGGGCTGATTCGGATGGGAACATGCCGGCAAAGTTCAGGTATAACGCACACTTTTGTATACCATAAAGCCAAAACTATACACTTGTTTTCGACCATTCATCGCAGCGTGACCGGCCAAGTCTATTACCTTGCCCTGCTTTTTTACCGTAGAATACCATGACCGAGTCTATTCCAACGAAGACTGCCTGCCCTGTGGAGCACGCCATTGTACGTGCCCTGCTTTATTTTGAACTTTTTTCGTATCCGCTGACGGATCGGGAAATCTGGCAGTTTGCACCCTGTGAGCGCGCAGGCACAGAGGAGCCGGGGGTCGGCGAACCCTTTGAAGTGTTTCAGGAAAAATTGCAACTGCTGGTAGCACGGGGCGACATTTTTCAGTTTCAGGGTTATTTTCAGACACAGTACCAGCCGGAATGGGTGGAGCGCCGACGGGATTCCAACCGCAGGGCCGATGCGTTTTTGCCAAAAGCGCGCCGGATGGCCCGGTTCATTGCCGCATTTCCCTTCATCCGGGCGGTGTTTGTGTCAGGCTCCCTGTCCAAACACTGTATGCGTCCCGATAGTGATATTGACTTTTTTATGATTACTGCGCCCGGACGGCTTTGGCTGGCGCGCACCCTGCTGGTGATTTTTAAAAAAATATTTCTGTTTAATTCGCATAAATACTTCTGCATCAACTATTTCGTCGACACCGAGCACCTGGAAATTGAAGAACAAAACCTGTTTACCGCTACAGAAGCAGTGACTTTGTTGCCGATGTACGGACAGGAATGGTACCATGCCTTTTGCCGGCAAAACGACTGGGCTTGGCGGCAGTTTCCCCATTGCTCCCTGCGCTCTACCCATACTGTGCCGCAGCATAGCCGCTCGTGGTTCAAACGCAGCACAGAATGGGCGCTCGACGGCGCTTTGGGCGACTGGCTCGACCGGCAGGCCATGCAGGTCACCGTTCGTTTCTGGAGAAAAAAATTCAGCCACCTGGATGACAATACCTTTCATGTCGCGCTGAAATCGCGCAGGCATGTGTCGAAACACCACCCGCTTTATTTTCAAAAAAAGGTGCTGGAGCATCTGGCGGCGCGGATGCGGGAGATGGATGCGAATTCGTAGGAATGATGGCGCACGGATTTTTCCCTGACTTAGAGTAATTGAACACGGATTAAAAGGATTGGACACGGATTTCCCCCTCGTAGAATAATAGCAACGCGGATTGGACGGATGACGCGGATTTACGCGGATTTTCCCCTCGTAGAGTAGAGTTAACATTAAATGCGAAAATGGGTTACCACGAATCAAAATCGCCAAAATATGATTGAAATTACCCCAACC
>JAYSZC010000113.1:0-5482 GCA_043738235.1 Lewinellaceae bacterium
GGCCAGGCAGTTCGGAGCGGGGGATCAGCAAGGTGCTGATATTGTGTAAATCACTGAAAATGTGGTGTTTCACTGCGGTAGCATGCAGGTAGTCGTGGCCCGAGGAGCCGCCGGTACCAATTTTGCGGCCCAGCATCCGCAGCACCATTTGCGCGTGGCGGTAACGCCAACTCGTGAAGAGTTCGTCTATATCGATCAGGCTGCGCAACAGGTTGAAAGGCAGGTGCAGAATCGGTTCATCGCGGTACAGGTTGATAAACAGCGCAGCAACGGTAGCTTGGTAAGACAACCGGAGTTTGCCGTCCTGCTGCAATTGCCGGTGTACGGCCGGATCGAGTACTGACTGGAAATACGTGTCCGTGCTGCCCAGCATCCGCAGGCGCATTTCTTTCTCCTGGTCGTCCAGATAACCCGTTGCGCGGATGGCTTGTTGTTCGCGGGCAAGCATATTGTCGACGGCGGTGCGGTAATGCGCGAGGAATTCAAACTTGCCGAACTGCAAAAACGGTGTGCGTTCCAGCCATTCTTCCACGACGCCGAACAGGGTGTCGCCGCCGCTTAGATGCGCCAGTTCTTCCTGTTGCGTTTCGGCAAAATCAGAGGCGTAGTGTTTGTTGTTGTAGGTAATTCGTTCGTTTTCGGGCAATCCAAGCATGGCTTCTACTTTGCGGAACTGGAAACTCTGGAAACCGGAGGCGGGGAACAGGTAATTGCGGAAATCGAGAAAATCCAGGGCGGTCATGGTTTCCATCACCTGTATTTGCTGAATCAGCAGTTTTTCGATCTCCACCACCCGGCTGAGCCGGCCCACCGCTGTGCCGATGCTGCGCTCATCGACGTTGTCGCCTTTGAACATGCCGATGACCGACTGTACTTCATGGGATATTTGTTTGAACCACAATTCGTACACCTGGTGCACAATGATGAACAACATTTCTTCGTGCGCCGGCGATTTCTCCAGGTCCGCGCTGCGCAGTTGCTGCGCACCCAGGATTTTGTCTAATTGCAGGTACGTGTGGTAATGGATGGTGGCATACTTTTGGTCGGTCTTAGGCATATTGTCGTTTTTAGACGACAAAAGTAAACCAATTACAAAAAGCAAAGGACAAAAGGCAAAGGGCAAAAAGTAAACACTCACGTTGTCCTTTGCCTTTTGTTTTTTGCCCTTTGCTTTTTGTCCTTTGCCTTTTATTTCTTCGGTACCATATTCGGATTCAACAGATCGTAGAACTGGTCGATTTTAGGCATAATAATGATCCGCGTACGGCGATTCATAGCCCTGCCCGCATCGCTGTCGTTGGCGGCCAGAGCGTTGTATTCACCGCGGCCGGCTGCGATCAGGCGATTCGGATTGATGTTGAATTTCGTTTGCAACACCCGCACAACGGAAGTAGAACGTTTTACGCTCAGGTCCCAGTTATCGTCCAGACAAGCCGTTTTGATCGATTTATTGTCCGTGTAACCTTCGACCATCACCTCCAGATCGGGACGGGATTCGATGATTTTCGCGATGTTGCCCAGTACCGTGTTGGCTTTAGGGGTCAGGTTCGAACTACCGCTCTGAAAAAGCATTTTATCGGATAAGTTGATGAATACCACCGTTTTATCCACTTTTACGTCCACGTCGTTGTCTTCGATACCGTCTTTCAGTACACCTTTGAGGTTGACCGACAGCGCCAGGTTGATGGAATCCGCCTTGGTTTTGGCGGCCTGCAACAAGTGGATGTATTTATCCTTCTTTTCCAATTGGGAGAGGGTTTCCTTGATGTTGTCGCTGGCAGACTGGGACAAAACCGTCAGATCGCCTACTTGGGTCAACTGTTTATCTCTTTGCGACTGGATGTCGGCAATTTGAGCCTTCAAATCGGCAATTTGTTCCTCGCGCAGGCGCAGGGTGGTAACGTTGCCATTGATGTCGCCCCGGAGCCTGTCCCGGTCTTTTTCACAAGTTGAAAGTTTGTCCATCATGGCATTCAGGCTTTCGCCGCATTTGCCGAGGTCTTTATTGGCAGCCTCTAATTCTCCTTGCAGAGATACAAATTTCTTTTTGGTGACGCAGGAACTCATCGCCAAACCAAGACATAAGAAAATAATGATTTTTGTTGCTGTAATTCGCATAGACTTGATGATTGAAAAGATTTAAAAGATACGCATCGGATTTTCAACGGATGTATTTTGGGGATGTCTGCGGAACGTCCTACGGAACGTTTTTATTTTTGATAAATCGTTTTTATCGGCACATCAATGCCAAAAGCAAGGAAATATCTGGAAGAACGGAAACTGATTTCCTTGTCATCCATGACGCTGAACTGCGCGCCTGTCTGCCAGCCCAATCCAAGGTAGAATGGCGAACGCTGAAAATTCCAGTGTGCCTGCACCCCCGGTTTGAACATGTTTTTATACGTCAGTTTATACGTTCCAAAATCGTCTTCCGAGGCCTGATGAGCCGTCATCATGGCTCCGAGATCCAATAAAGAGACATGAAGACTAAATGATTGCGGGTGTTTCCAGGAGGTAGAACCAATCAGTTTACTGACCGTAAAGCCAATCGGCATCGTGGGCGCCAATGTGGTAAAATCGGATTGTACGTTTTCATTCTGCGGCTTGCGTTCCCAAAATTCCCGGCCTGCCGAAGCGCCTACATAAGCATTGATGCCCACTGTGATGGCATGGGTGCGCTTGGTGCGGGAACTACCTGGTGGATCGGCCAGGCTTTTGAGCAGATATTCCACCTGATCTTTCGTTTTGGCATCCACCAGACCCGCAATAAAATCGCCGTTTTCTTCAAAAAACTTGATGACAAAGGAGCGCTCTTCGCTGGGTTTACCTTGCCCGATCTGCCCGCTCAGCGTAGTAATCAATCGGAGCAGTGAACTGATGGCAGAGCGGTTTTCTCCGATTTCCAGGTAGTACAAAAAATTCATGCAGCGCTCCGAAATGTCGGGCAGCAGGGCCAGTGACTTGTTCCGTTCCACCAGCGGCGTAAAGGCCTGCGGTTTGTTTGGATCGGCAAATAATGGGAACTGCAAAATCCGGTTAAGCGACTGGAGCGACAAGGAAACGCTGTTAAATAAATGCACCCTGCGCAGGGAGTCCGACTTGATGCTATCCTTCGGGTTATGCAGACGCAGTAAATCTTCCAGGGTAAGTCGAGTGAACTGAGCGATCGCATCGGGCGAAACTACCCCGACATCTTTGATCCGGCTCATCCGCTGCTGTAGCAATCCCATCGAAATCTGTTTGAGTTCTGGGTCGAACAATGCGCTGTCCAAAGTTGCCAGGCTCATCAGCCCTTTCGGCGATTGCAGCGCATAAAAAAGATGTGAGGTAAATTCGGTCAACTGCAGCATGGGCCGGGTATTGATCCAGGCCTTTTTAAATTGGGGAGCAAATTTTTGATCGAGCAGGTTCAAGTCCTTGTTCAGGGTCAGCAAATGTTCTTCCAAAAGATTGATCAAGCCTTCTATGGTATCACTGAGGCGGGTTTCCGGCGCCACCGTCAGGTATTTTGTCATCGGGCTTTCCATGGCAAGTGAAGGGTACGCTTCCGCCAAACGTCCTTCAAATTGAATTAGACGTTGCTCCAACTGATACAATTTTTCGCGGCGCCTTTGAAGCATCTCCAACTGCGAATCCGCGAGTTCATCCTCCAGTTTGTAATCACTTGCGATAGATTTCAGGATCACCAGGGGCTGCAATTCCGCCTCATCTGCTTCCTGCGACCAGTGTGTATGTGTTTCGCCAATCAGTTGCAACAACGCTATCCGTTGGGTGTCGGTTTTTAGCATTTCCAGGCTATCCACCTGAGTGGTATCAAAGGATGCCTTCCACGCGCCTACCGCGCTTTCATAAGCGGAAAGATCGGATTGCCAGCTGCGCAATATGTCAAGCATCCCCATATCGTTGTACCAGTTTCCGTCCAGGTTGCGGAGCAGTTCCAGGCCGCTGACCCGTAAATTATGGCTGCTGCGGGGTGTCGCAAAGAATTTGTCATAGGATTTAATCGACTTATAGTAACGGGACAAAAAGGCCGTGTCGAATACGCCTCTGAGCAATTGTGGCACTAAATTGAGGTCAAACCCTACAGAAATATCCGTATTGCCGATCAATACTTCTAAATCATAGAGCGGGTTAGCCAAATAACGGGTTCTATCCGGCGATGCCGGCGCTTTCTTAAACTTGTTTTTCAAGAAATCAATTCGCCCTTCCAACTGTGTCTCGACGTTATCCAGTTGCAGGTAAACAGTATTTAATTGTTGAATAAACCGGGCAGCGTCAGCCACTACTTTTTCATACGCAGCCATGGAGTCTATCCTTGCCAATAATTCAGCCTTGCGCATTGGTTCGAGTATCCGGGTGGAATCCGCAACTGCATCACTCAGTAAAGCCCCCAAAGTACCCGCCTTTGAAGCCAATGCGTCGTTGAGGTTGCGTCCTGCTGTTTGATACGTTTGGTAAAGATCGTTGTGTACCACCGGGAAAACCTCCCAAACCGGCGCCTCATGTGACAGGGCGAATATGGTGTATACTGTCAGCAGGTTGTAAAAAACGGGATCCTGCCTTAATGCGCCGAAGTACTCATCTTTCAGAAGCAATTCAGGCAAAGTAATATTGAGGTTTTTGATGTCCAGGTAAAAGGCCGCTCTCAATCCTTCTAAAAACGATTGGGAATAGGTGATATTCGGGTTGCTGTATTGCTCTTTTACATTTGGAAACAGGTTGCCGACTTTCGGGATTTTTTTGTCGATCAGGTTTTCAAAAAAAGCGATAGCGACTTCCTGTTGGGCTCTTTCCAGGATAAATTCAAAAAGTCCCTGCAAAATGGCTTCCGCATTCAGTGCATTTAATGACGGCGGGCGCTGCACCTTGTCAGCGGATGCGCGCAAGGCCGTCGAATTTTGTAATGGCGGCACCTGGCTTTGCCGCATCGCCTGCTGCACGGAGAGGTATTTCACCGGTGATAATGCCGCATCGTTGTACATCAGCGAACTGATGCGGGTCCTCTCAGGTGTTTGTATTTGGGCCCAGATTGCAGTATGTTCGGCTTCCAATGAATCAAAATTGCGCAGCAAGCTATCTTGTAGCGGTTGAATAAAATTTTGAATCAAGGGATTTTTATTGACGCGTTCCAGCAAGCGACCGGCATCCAGATAGTCGGGCGCCTCTATTTGAGTGGGCTCGTCGTAAAGGTATAAAATGAGCAAAGCCTGCTGTGCCGCTGTGTCGCGTTGTTGCGGAGAAGCAGATTCGTCTTGTATCGTGCGCAAGGCATTCAACAAATTTCGGCTGTCATCCAGCAGGTTTTGAGCTGGTAAAGCGCAGGACAGCAAGCAAAAAAATACATATATAATCGATCGAAACTTCTGCATCTTTCAGTGGTTGAAAAGTATCCTAATCTGGAAAAAAAACAGTTGGTAAAGATGTTTATGCTTTTAACAATTCGTCCTGGATAAACTTACTCAGTTTCTTGAACTGTATAATA
>JAYSZC010000114.1:0-2224 GCA_043738235.1 Lewinellaceae bacterium
GATCGCCCTTCGTCAAAAAAATCGGCAGGCAGGATCAGCAGTACCAGCGGGATCAGGATGTAGGCTGCGATTTTAACGTACAACCACCAACGATTAGAGTTTCGGGTCATATTCGCTACCGTCGGCGGGTTTCATTTCGCCGGTGATAATGCGGATCAGGTCGATCAGCGCCCAGATGCCGCAGCCGCCGAGTGTGATCAACTGGAGCCACCAGTTGCTGTAACCGAGGTAGAGGCGGTGTATGCCCAGACCACCGAGGAAAATGCAAAGCAGCAGGGCAGTCACCTGGCTTTTCTTTTCGCCGGCTGCGCCGTAGTCTGCCGACTTCAGCTCTTTTTTCACTGCTTTCTGCATTGCTTTGAGGGCAACGGTTTGTTTCAGCGACAGTTTTTCACCGGTCATTTCCTTGATTTTCTTCGGCGTCAGGTTCAGGAACTGGGACTGATCCATGTTCATCAAGGCAGCAGGCAAGGAGTTTTGCTGCATCATAATTTTAGCCACAACGGCTTTGCCCGCAGCTTTGTCCTCCACAGACGCCTGGATGGAGACAAACTGTACGGCACAGACAGCAAGGAGAAGGGTAACTAAGATTTTTTTCATAAAAATAAGAATAGGTTGGGTTTAAGTGCCTACTTTTTCGAGGCTTTTCGGCAGTGGCCTCCTACTTTTTTCAAGGATTTTCGGTCGTTTCCATTACCGGCGAAGTTCTGCAAAGACTTTGAAATTTGGAGATGCGAAGGCTTAAAAATATTTGTTAAATGATTTTAGGGGCAGGAATTCCCGAATACATACATTGCGGCTTGTTTTCAAGCTCAATCAGCGACCTATCATGCAAAACTGGCAAATCAAAACTTCCCTCTTTCTCAACTATTTTGTGTTTGCCATCCTGCTGAACAGCGTCGGGACGGTTATTCTGCAGGTACAGAATAATTTTGGCGTAACGGAAGGCGCCGCTTCCGTACTCGAAGCCTTTAAAGACCTGAGCATCGCAGCCGTTTCGTTTTTAATTTCTTCCTACATCACCCGGATCGGCTACAAAAATGCGATGCTGATCGCGCTGGGTTTTGTCACGCTGGCCTGTTTGGTGATGCCTTCCATGCCTTCGTTCTGGGCCACAAAACTGCTTTTTGCAGCCGTCGGCTCCGGTTTTGCGCTGATTAAAATGTCGGTGTACAGCACCATCGGGCTGGTCACGCACGACAAAAAAGAACATATCAGCCTGATGAATTTTATCGAATCCTTCTTTATGGTGGGCATTCTGACGGGCTACTTTATTTTCAGTTATTTTGTTGATGACAACAATCCGCAGTCCACGGCCTGGCTGCAGGTGTACTACTGGCTGGGCGGTATTTCGCTGGCGGCATTCCTGCTGCTGCTCACGGCGCCGCTCGACGAATCGTCCATCAAACCCGAAGGCAATGCCTCCATGGTGCAGGATTTTGGTAAAATGTTCCGGCTGATGGTAATGCCGCTGGTGCTGATTTTTGTGTTGTGCGCCTTTTTTTACGTGCTGATCGAACAAAGTATTATGAGCTGGCTGCCGACCTACAACCAGAAAGTGCTGGCACTTCCCGCAGCGCTGAGTATTCAAATGGCGAGCATCCTGGCCGGTTCCACGGCCCTGGGGCGTTTCCTGGCGGGTATTCTGATGAAAAAACTCAACTGGTACTGGGTGCTCACCACCTGTTTGTTTCTGGCGGGTGTGCTGGTCATTATAGCGGTGCCGCTGGCAAAAGGCAACACCGGGCAAGTAGTCACCGGCTGGGGCGACGCGCCTTTAGCGGCTTTTGTGTTTCCCATGATCGGTTTGTTGATCGCCCCGGTGTACCCTGCCATTAATTCCCTGATTCTGAGCGCTTTACCGGTACAAAAACATGGATTGATGTCGGGTCTGATTATCATTTTTTCGGCGCTGGGCGGCACCACGGGTTCTATTGTAACGGGTAATATTTTCCAGCGCTTCGGCGGACAAAGCGCGTTCTATTTTTCGCTGGTACCTATCGGGATTCTGATTGTGGGATTGTTTTTCTTTAGAAGATTGGTGGAGCGGGATGAAAAGGGGATTTCCTTGCCGTAGAGTGATGGCACACGGATTTGACGGATGGGACACGGATTTTCGCGCTTCGCGCTCGTAGGAATAATAGCAACACGGATGACACGGATGACGCAGATTTACGCGGATTTTCCCGATTTAGAGTTGACACGGATTAAATAATGTTCATTT
>JAYSZC010000115.1:0-5469 GCA_043738235.1 Lewinellaceae bacterium
TAATTTATTGAAAATCAACTTTTTAAAGGAAAATAAACAAAATTCACTTCACCTGTTGGGCCAAATATTCATCATTCATCATTCATCATTCATCATTCATCATTAATTCCTCATTCCTATCGGCAAATCTTCCTCCGTATCCAAATCCGAAAGCACCCGCATTTCGGCGCAGGAAAGCCCGGCGGCGCGAATCTTTTCTACTGTCGTGCTGCGTACCGTTTCCGTACTCCATTCGATACCGTGGAATACGCTGCTTTCCAGTTGTTTCATACCCAACAGGTAGTAGCCGCCATCGGGCGTCGGGCCGATGACAAAATCGGCGTGGTCGAGCGCGTCGAAAGCCTGTAGGAGCAGTTCGCCGCTCAATTCCGGGCAATCGCTGCCGATAATAATGGCTTTGGATGCGCCTGCGGCGAAGGCTTCTCGGAATGACGCCTCCATACGTTCTCCCAGGTCGCCAGGATGCTGTATTTTTTTATAAAAATCAGGCTCCGGCCATTCGTCTTTTTCCGGGATAAAATCGCTGTAATACAACCAGCGTTCCGCCGACACGCCCTGTGCCGCGCGGCGCGTCCGGTCGAGCAGGAGGTTATAAATGCGCAATGCTTCCACATCGCCCATTGTACGGGCCAGCCGGGTTTTGACTTTTCCTAGATGTGGATTGCGGATGAAAATGAGCAAGATCATAAGCGAAGTGGATATATCAGACTGATTTCAAGGTTTGTCCTATAAAGTTGATAGCCGCAGCGCGGCGATAATATTTGTAGAAATAATTGCGATGATGTGTTGAAAGGTGCAGCGCACCGGTAATATTATATTGCCGGTGCGCTGCACCTCGCACTTCTTGCTTTGCTAAGGGCTACAAATATTACCGCCGCGATGCGGCTATCATACCAAACAAACCATTGACAACCAATACTTTGCCAATTCATCGCTCATCATTCATCGTTCATCATTTATCATTCAAAAGCAGCGCTTTCCTCACACTCCCGTGTTTCAGCAGCAGTGCCTTGGCCGCATCGTACTCCATTCCGGTGCTTTGAACAATCATACGAGTGCCGCGGTCGATCAGTTTTGTGTTGGAGAGTTTCATATCAACCATTTTATTGTCCTGCACCCGGCCCAGTTGGATCATAACGGAAGTTGTAATCATATTCAGGATCAGTTTTTGGGCCGTTCCTGCTTTCATACGGCTGCTCCCTGTGACAAACTCCGGCCCCACGACCGCCAGGATAGGGAAATCGGCTTCCGCAATCAGGGGCGCACCGGGATTGCAGGTAATACAACCCGTGGCGATGCCCTGTTCCCGGCAGGCACGCAGGCCGCTCACCACATACGGCGTGGTACCGGAGGCGGCAATACCGACCACTGTATCCAGGGTATCGGGTTGCCAGGTTTGCAGATCCAACCAGGCCTGGGTGCTGCTGTCTTCTGCGTTTTCCACGGGATTGCGGATGGCCCGGTCGCCGCCTGCAATAATGCCGACCACCCATTCCGGCGGCGCACCGAAAGTCGGCGGTATTTCGGAGGCGTCCAATACGCCCAGCCGGCCGCTGGTGCCTGCACCGATATAAAAAAGCCGGCCTCCTTCGCGCATTTTGGGCACGATGGACGTCACCAGCGCTTCAATTTGCGGCAATGCTTTTTGCACGGCGAATGGCACGGTCTGGTCTTCGCGGTTGATATTTTCCAGTAATTCCCGGACGCTCATTTTCTCCAAATTGCGGTACAGAGAGCTCGATTCCGTTATTTTTTCCATGATGTTCAAATATGGTTAATATCTATTGACAGATTGTTTTCAATTTTAACAAACTTTCAAATAACCGTAACAGGTTTTAAATGTTCGGAGCCGTCCGTACACCACATCTTGCAGGCAGATTTTGAAAACAATCAAAATGCAACAATTATGACTACCGGCATCCGAATTTTCGCCCATCTGTTTTTATTGAGTTTTGTACTCACCGCCTGCCACACTGCCCAGAAATTTGTCGAATCCGGCGATTACGACAGCGCCATCGATTTTTGCGTCCGCAAATTACAGGGCAAATCGAAAAAGAAAACAGAATATGTGCAGGGCCTCGAAGCGGCTTTCCAGAAAGCGCAAACCCGCGATCTGGCTGCCATCGATCATTTGGTTGCCGAAAACCGCCCGGAAAACTGGGAGCGCGTCAATACCATCCACCGGGATATCCGCGCGCGCCAGAACAAAATCATTCCGCTGATGCCGCTGCAATCGAAAGACGGTTATGCTGCTCGCTTCGAAATGCTGGACATTGCCCGGCTGGAAAGTGAAAGCCGCCAGAAAGCCGCCGAACACCTGTATAACCAGGCCAAAGAATTGATTGTCAAAGGTGAACACGGCGACAAATTAGCCGCCCGCGACGCTTACTACGCCCTGTGCGACCTCGAAACACACTATTACCGCGATTACAAAGACAAAAACGAACTGTTGGCGACCGCCCGCGACCTGGGTACTTCCTACATTCTTTTTGAAATTAAAAACCAGTCGAATACCGTATTGCCCCGCGTTTTTGCAGAACGCCTGCTGAGCATCGGCAAACAGGAACTCGACAGCGACTGGAAGGCATATTTCTTTGAGGAAAAACCGGGCGTTCACTACGATTACAGAGCAACTTTTAAAGTGCGCAATATCGACATCAGCCCGGAACGTATCCACGAACGCACCTACACCGATGAACAAGAAATAGAAGACGGCTTCGACTACGTGCTCGATTCGAAAGGAAACGTGCTGAAAGATTCTTCGGGCAACGATATAAAAACGCCGCGCTACGTCCGCATTCGCGCCCATGTGATAGAAGTGTACCAAACCAAAGCAGCCAAACTCACCGGCTACATTGAAATATACGACCTCTCCCGCAGCGTGCTGATGGATACCCGCAACATGGGGACAGAGGTGTTGTTTGAAAACTACGCGTCTACCTTCACCGGCGACCAACGCGCCCTAAGCCGCGACTCCCGCAGCCGCATCGGCAACCGCCCGCAACCGTTCCCGCCCGATGAGGACATGCTGGTGCAGGCCGCCGAACGGATCAAACCCAACCTGCGGGATGAGTTGAAGCGCAACCGGGCGATCCTTTAAATCGTGTTTCGTGTATGGTGTTTAGTGTTTAGTGTTTAGGGCGCGTTGCCTTTGGCGACTGTGAATGCACACTATTGGACGTTTTTGCTGAGATAGACTTTCCAAGTTTAAAAAACTTGGAAAGTCTGGGCACTCGAAAAAAAACGTCCAGTAGCGTGCAGTGAATGGCTTAGGCGAAGCGTGTTTAGTTTTTTTTGTATTTTGCATTCCCTTCCGGTAATTTGGCCAAAATACCCGCAGTCGCCAAAAGCGAAGCGCCCTAAACACTAAACACCAAACACCAAACACGATGGTACGTTACCTCCTACGCCGTTTGCTTTTGTCCGTACCGACCCTGCTGGTGATCTCCTGGATCATCTTCGGACTGAACAAATGTGCGCCGGGCGATCCCGTTATCACCATTTTCGGGGAAGATTTAAGCGCTGGAATTGACCCGGTAGGACAAGCGGCCAATTACCGGCTGAAAGCGGCACAATTGGGCCTCGACCGCCCCGATTTTTATTTTTCGCTCACTACCACGGCTTACCCGGATACGCTGTACCGCATTTTTCCGCCCCTGCGGCGGCAACGGCTCAGCAGGCTGGCAGGACAGGTGCAAAACTGGCCTTTGGTCAGTCAGTACGAACAACAGGTGTCAGCGGCCTTGAAACACGCAGAACAGGTTCCCGATTCGCTCCCGCAAAAAGCGCAGTTGCGCCTCGCGATGGGCAATTTTCTGTTGATTGAACGGCTGGAATATTTAGATACCGCCCGGCAATTTGTCCGCAAGGTGATAACCGGCCTGCCCCAGAATTCCGCATTTTCAACATCCCTCGATTCCCTGGACGCAGCCGTATCGGCGCTGCATTCCGCCGCTTCCCAAAAAAGTTTTCCAAAACCGGCCTGCTACTGGTACGGTTTTAATAACCAGTACCACAATTGGTTGACGGGCTTTTTTTCGGGTCATTTCGGGCTTTCCCTTATTTCCAAAAAGCCGGTGTCGGAGGAATTAATGGCGCGTTTAATACCCACGCTGGCCCTCAACGGATGGGCCATTTTCCTGGCATACTGTATTGCCATCCCGCTCGGCATACGTATGGCCCGGCGCCAAAACAGGCCCTTCGACCGGCAGGGAAAACGGCTTTTACTTTTACTGTATTCTTTTCCGGCTTTCTGGATGGGCGGTCTGCTTATCCTGTGCTTTGCAACCCCCGATGCGGGTTTGTTCTGGATCAACGGCATTTCCCTGGATGCCTGGACGCCCGGCGAGTCGTTCCTGTTATGGATGGGCCGTCATGCAAACGAACTCATCCTGCCGGTGCTCACATTATTGTTACATATTTTGGCCGTTCTCACCCTGCAAATGCGCAGCAGTATGCTCGACGTACTGGAACAGGATTATATCAAAACAGCCCGCGCCAAAGGGTTGAGCGAATCGGCAGTGTACGGGAAACACGCCTTCAGAAATGCGCTTTTCCCGCTGATTACCATTTTTGGCGGCATTTTCCCGGCTATTTTTGCCGGTTCCTTAGTGATAGAGTACCTGTTTAATTTCCCCGGCATGGGCACCAAAACACAGGCGGCTTTTATGGATCGTGACTATCCGGTGCTGTATGCCATCTTGATGCTGGCGGCTATTCTGACTATTCTGGGTAGCCTGGTGGCGGATATGTTGTATGCATGGGCCGATCCGAGGGTGCGGTTTTCGAAGCGGTGATTTTTACGGCTGCCGAGGCGGTTTGGAAATTTGAAATGGTATGTTACATTTACGGTGTTCAAACTGCTGTCTGTGAAGCTAATGTTTCTGGTCATTTGTCCGCTTTAGCAGATGCGTGAGGTCATAGGAGTGGTCATATTCACGCAACTGACGTATACTGATACTGCGTTGACAAAGCGGGGGATCGCGTAACTGAGGTCTGTGTAGGAGGAATTGACGGTAATGCAGCGTTCCATACAATCAAAATAATAAAATATGAATTTTCTAGAACTAGCAGAACAAGTAATAAAAACTGTCAATCTCCCATTGACTGTCAATGAAATATGGGAGAAGGCCGTTGAACTTGGCTTGGATCAACAATTAAATAAAAAAGGGAAAACACCATGGGCTACCTTGGGCGCAAGACTGTATGTAAGCATAAGAGATGACCAGGCGAGCCGCTTTCAACCAATTGGCAAACGTCCAACTCGGTTCGGGTTAAAAAATGTGAAATATCAGAGTATCGAACTATCGCATGAGTTACCTGAGGCTATTCAAGTTTCAAAGTTGGAAAAATATCATGAAAGGGACCTACACCCAGGGCAAACGCATCAAAATCCGAGCATTTTTTCGCGATATGAGTCCGACATAGCACATTTGTTACGTTTTCTATTAACACTGATTTTTTCGGGAT
>JAYSZC010000116.1:0-2223 GCA_043738235.1 Lewinellaceae bacterium
TCTACAAATATGATCGCCCCGCTGGGGCTTAAAATCCGGGATGATTCATGTTTACTGCCTACCTTTGCCAACTTTTTCGGACAAAAAGTGGTTTCGTCATTGAAAATGGAGAGAAGGGTTTATGGGTTTATAAGTTTATGTCGGCCACTCAAAAGTGAGAAACCACCTCATCTGAGTGGCCGACATAAACTCATAAACTTTTTCATAAACTCATAAACCGTAAAAAGATGCTTCCACTTGCCAAAAACAACTCATGTTTCCAAAATACGATGTCATAGTAGTCGGCGCAGGCCACGCGGGTTGTGAAGCCGCCGTTGCTGCCGCCAACTTGGGGGCCAAAGTCCTGCTGGCTACCATGAATATGCAAACCATCGCACAGATGAGTTGCAATCCTGCTATGGGCGGCGTGGCCAAAGGGCAGATTGTGCGGGAGATTGACGCCCTGGGCGGGTATTCGGGTATTGTGACAGATCATACAGCCGTACAATTCCGTATGCTCAACCTGTCCAAAGGGCCTGCTATGTGGAGTCCGCGCGCACAAAGCGACCGTATGCGTTTTGCCGGTAAATGGCGGCAGATGCTGGAAGCGCACCCCAATATCGATTTCTGGCAGGAAATGGTGCGCGGGCTGATTGTGAAAGACGGTCGCATCGGCGGCGTCATTACAGGCATGGGGCTGGAAATAGAAAGCCACGCGGTAGTGCTGACCAACGGCACTTTCCTGAACGGCATCATCCATATCGGGGAAAAACAGTTCGGCGGCGGCCGGGCAGGCGAAAGCGCCTCCAAAGGCATTACCGAGCAACTGATCGAACTCGGTTTTGAGGCGGGCCGCATGAAAACCGGCACACCTCCACGCATTGACGGGCGCTCGCTCGATTATTCCAAAATGGAAGAACAAAAAGGCGACCAACCCGCCGGAAGGTTTTCCTATACCGACACGCCGATACTGGAAAAACAACTTTCCTGCTGGAGCACTTACACCAATCAAAAGGTACACGACATCCTGCGCACGGGTTTTGATAAATCGCCTATGTTCAGCGGGCGCATCCAGGGCCTCGGCCCGCGGTATTGCCCCAGCATCGAAGATAAAATCGACCGTTTTGCGGACAAGGACCGGCACCAGATGTTCATTGAGCCGGAAGGCTGGGATACCATAGAAATTTATATCAACGGATTTTCTTCTTCCTTGCCGGAAGATGTGCAATACAAAGCCTTGAAAGCTATACCCGGATTGGAAAACGTAAAAATGTTCCGCCCGGGCTACGCCATCGAGTACGATTATTTTCCACCTACCCAGCTGCAAACCACGCTGGAAACCAACCTGATTAAAAACCTCTATTTCGCCGGCCAGATCAACGGCACGACGGGCTACGAAGAGGCAGCCTGTCAGGGCCTGATGGCGGGTATGAACGCTGCGCTGTCCGTCAAAGGAGAAGCGCCGCTGGTACTCAAACGCTCCGAAGCCTATATCGGGGTGCTGATCGACGACCTTGTAAACAAAGGCACCCAGGAACCTTACCGGATGTTTACCAGCCGCGCCGAATACCGCATCCTGCTCCGGCAGGACAACGCCGACCTGCGCCTGACGCCCATTGCGCATCGCCTCGGCGTACAGGGAACGGATGAACGGATGGACCGGGTGCGCACCAAAAAACAGGCGACCAGCGAGATTGAAGCGTTTTTCCGCAATGCCTCTGTCACGCCCGACGAGGTGAATGCATATTTGCAAAGCGTTGACTCCGCGCCGATTCAGCAAAAAATAAAACTGCATAATATCCTGCTTCGCCCGCAGGTGGACATCCACGGCATGGCAAAACACCTGCCGGAACTGGCGCAATTCCTCTCGCCTTACGAGAAAGAATTCTTGGAACTGGCCGAGATCGGTATGAAATACGCCGGTTATATCCAGAAAGAAGAGGAACTCGTGGCCAAAATGACGCGCCTGGAGGATTTACACCTGCACGCCGATTTTGACTATACATCCATCCCGGGGCTGAGCATCGAAGCCCGCGATAAACTGTCGCGGATGAAACCCCGCACCATCGGGCAGGCCAGCCGTATTTCGGGTGTGAACCCGGCAGATGTGAGTGTGCTGCTGGTGCATTTGGGGAGGTAAGTAAAAGGGCAAAAGACAAGGGGCAAAACTGCAAAGGGCAAGAAGCAAAGGGCAAAAGGCAAAGTGCAAAATCCTTTAAACCGCCTTGCTTCTTGCCCTTTGCT
>JAYSZC010000117.1:0-5462 GCA_043738235.1 Lewinellaceae bacterium
AAATTCTGGGACGGCAAAGTGACAATCGGTGAAAATTTGACCGTTTCCCGTGGACAACGCCTGTGGCTCGATAACGGTTTCGGGGGTACGCCGGAACAGGCGCCATACCGCTACAAATCCATTTTGCCCGTTCGCACGGAAGACGGACGTTATTCGGGGCCTCCCGGCGGCGGTTTTTCCGACCGCGATAACCCGGTAGCGCTTTCTGAAGACAATAAAGACGACCGGACCAAAAACGTCAAGATTTTTGGCAACGTCTATGCTGAATTACAACTGATGAAAAACCTGACGTTCAGATCCAGTTTCGGCGGCGACTACGACAATATTTTTTCAAAAGATATTTTCCGTACCTATTCCCGCGGCTTTTTGGCCAATACCACTGCTGAACTGAACCTGCGCCAGACACACCAGACCAACTGGGTTTTTAACAACACCCTGATGTACACCAACACGTTCGGCGCACATAGTCTGACGGCGCTCGCAGGTACCGAAGCCATTAAAAATACGGTGAACATCTTTTCCGCTTCCGGTAAAAGTTTTGCACAGGAAACAGTCGATTACTTCCAGTTGGGCGCAGCGTCCGGCGAACGGACTTCTTCCGGCCTTAGCACCGGATTTTCCCTGTTTTCCTATTTCGGAAAACTGAATTATGACTATTCCTCCAAATACCTGGCTTCGGTAACGGTTCGCCGCGACGGTTCTTCCCGTTTTGGTACCCAAAACAGGTTTGCCCTTTTCCCGGCCGCTTCCATCGGATGGCGCGTCAGCGAGGAAGGTTTTTTGAGAAACAGCAAATTCATTTCCAACCTGAAAATCCGCGCAGCATGGGGACAAACGGGTAATCAGGATATTCTGAATGATGCCCGTTTTGGCCTGTATCAGGCTGTTTACGCGCCTTCCAGCAATATTTTGCCCTGGGACGGTGGCTGCGCTCAAACGCCTTGCCCTGATGCCGCAACCTCCTATGACATTGGTAACAACGATTCCGGTATTCTGCCTTCGGGCTTTTTGGCTACCCAAACCGGTAATGATTTGCTGCGTTGGGAAACAACCACGGAGGTCAATTTCGGGGTCGATTTCGGTATTCTGAACGATAAACTCAGTGGTACCCTGGAAGTGTTTAAACGGGAAACGGAAGACATTTTAGTAAAACCGAAGCAAATCGGCGCTTTCGGCGACGGCGCTTCGCAGTGGGTCAACGGCGCAAGTATGGAAACCAAGGGCTGGGAACTTTCGCTGAATTACACTCCGCCTGCGCGCGGCGACTGGCGTTATTCGGTCGGTACCGTCTTATCTCACTACCAATCGGTCATTACGGGTCTTCCGGAAAACCTGTTGGCTTCCTATGCGGGAAATGTTGAAAAAAACATCATAGGCCAGGCGCCAAATGCTTTGTTCGGTTACCATACGGACGGTATTTTTCAAAACCAGGCGGAAGTGGATGCACATGCCAACCAGGTTGGAAAACGGATAGGCGCTTTGCGCTATGTCGATTTGAACAAGGATGGCGATATCAACGCACTCGACCAGGAATACGGCGCAGCCAATGGCGTTCCGAAAGTGGAATTCGGCGTGAACCTGGAGTTGCAGTGGAAAAACCTCGACTTCAGTCTCTTCACCTGGGGTGCAATGGGCAGAAAAGTAACTCCCGATGTATACCGCATGGAATTGGGTTCTTTAGATAACGGCGAAAACGGGGGCGTAGCCCAGTTGGATGCCTGGTCGCCCACCAACACCGGATCATACATACCTGCTGCTTCGAATAGCAACCGGCCTTTCGGGTTCTCCCTGGATTACAACGTCCGCAATGGCAATTATCTTTCGTTCCGCCAGGCCATGCTGGGTTATACTTTCCCGAAAACAAAACTGGGAAGCCATGTTTCTAATCTGCGCATTTACCTAAGTGGCGAAAATCTGGGATGGATTGTCGACCGGAAGGGCTCCAATCAATACCCACAAACCGGCTGGTCAGTGGAAAGCCGTCTGGCCGGCATTTATCCGAAGGCACAGCGCTTTTCTTTTGGCATCAGCGCTGGGTTCTAAGTTCATGATAAACGATAATGATGAATTTTAAATTGTTGTATATCAATGATTTGAAATGATAAAGGCATGCTCGGTTTTCTTTTTTCGAATTCATCAAAATCTAAAAATTTACAAAAATGAAACAATACATTTCTATAAAAAGTCTCCTGACCGTCGCCTTGTCGCTGGTTTGTTTGGCGGGGTGCAAAAAGGACTTCCTCGATTTTAACCCGACCGGCGTCATTTCCGACGCACAATTGAACACTGTTCAAAATGCCGAAAAAATGGTCATCGCGGCCTATGCTTCTCTCGGCAACGACGGCCTGCTCGCGCACCAATACGAAGATATGTGGGTGTACGGCAGCGTCCGTTCCGATGATGCATACAAAGGTGGCGGCAGTATCGGTGACCAGTTTGACAGCCATTTGGTAGAGGTTTTTACCCTCAATACCCCGGCCAACTTCAATGCAAATTTGATGTGGGTATATTTGTACTCGGGTATTTCACGGGTAAATGACGCCATGCGTCGTATCAATAGCCTGCCGGATGCGGATTACCAGGCGCAGGCCGGCGTAAGCCGCAACCAACGCCTGGCTGAACTCCGGTTCATCCGGGGGCATTTCGAGTTTATTCTCAAAGTGTTGTATAAATATCCAGTTTACATTGATGAAACCGTAGACAAAACGGAGATCATTAAAATTTCCAACCGCGCAAAAACAGACCAGGAAGGATGGGCTTTGATCGCCGACGAATTCCGGGCAGGAGTAGCCAATTTACCCGATACGCAGGCTGATGAAGGCAGGCCTACAAAAAATGCTGCACGCGCTTATTTGGCAAAAACACTGCTTTACAAGGCCTATGTGCAAAACGGCCAGCACCAGGTGACGAGCATTTCTACATCGGAACTGGAGGAAGTTGTATCCCTGATCAGTACCATTGAAGGCACCGGCGAATACATGCTGCACGACGATTATGCCAAAAACTTTCTCTGGGAGTTTGAAAGCGGTAGCGAATCGGTGTGGGCTATCATGCGCTCCATCAACGACGGCTCGCCGGAAGGTCGCGGCAACTTTTCAACCGGCCTGACCTCTTCACTCGGACCGGGCTATGGCTGCTGCTCTTTCAACCAGGGCACGCAAAATTTGCTGAATGCATTTAAAACAGATGCCAATGGTTTCCCGCTGTTTAACAATTTCAACCAGGCCCCGAACATTCAGAATGCCACTGATATCAAAAACAATAACATGGACCCGCGTATCGCGCATACCCTCGGTATCATCGGTATGCCATTTAAATACGACCCGGCCCGGATTTATGATGAGTCTTATGCCCGTGTTCCCGGTGTTTACGGTTATGTATTAGGTATGAAAGATCAGGAACTGCCCTCATCACCCGCGTTCCGCCAATACCAGGCTTTTTTCAGTATAGCAAGAAATACAGATCAAATCAGATACGGCGATTTGCTCCTCATGAAAGCGGAAGCGCTGGTTGAATTGAACCGGATGGGTGAAGCCCTCCCGATTATCAATAACATCAGAAGCCGCGCCATCAGCCCGGCAAGTACCGCGCGCCTCGTTTTTGCGGACGGGACACCTACAGGAACCTGGAAAGTCGGCCAGTACGGCTCACTTGGCAACCTGGAAAACGCGCGCAATATCCTGCGCTGGGAGCGCCGCCTGGAACTGGCATTCGAGTCGAAACGATTCTTCGACCTCGTGCGTTGGGGTGTTGCAGAATCGACCCTGAACGAATATTTTTCGGTTGAAAAAACACGCCGGGACTATTTGATTGATGGACATTTCACTGGAGGCAGGGATGAATACCTGGCAATTCCACAGCAGCAAATCACAATCAGTCAGGGTCTGTACGTACAGAACCCGGGGTATTAAAAAAAGTAAAAAGAAGCAAAAGGCAGAAGGCAAAAGAGCAATTAAATTGTTGATTGACAATACTTTCGAAAATACCTTTTTGCCTTTTGCTTTTCCTGCTCACTCATCTATTCTTGTAATGAAACACATCTACATACCGTTGTTGTTCCTGGGTTTGTTAAGTTCCCGGAGGGCTATATCCCAGGATTTTACACACATGGAAGCGCCCGCGCATTTGGACTCCATTAGCAACACCAACGGTGTCGCGGTAGCCGATTATGACCGTGACGGAGACCTCGATCTGTTTTTTACCGGAATCCTGAATTTTGACCCCTCGGACAAAAAAACCTGGAACCACCTGATGCAAAATCAGGGCAACGGTTCTTTTGAAGACGTAACGGTGGCTGCTGGTTTTGGCAGTCAGTACATCAACGAAGGTTTGAAAGCCGAACGTGGTGAAAAAATGGGGGCATCCTGGGGCGATTACGACAACGACGGCTTTCCTGACCTTTTTTTGGCCAACAGCCGCGAAAACCAGTTGTACCACAATGAGGGCGACGGCACCTTTACTGACGTAACGGCTCAGGCCGGTGTGGCAGGCTGCAATGTGTGTTATTCGGCGACAGGTCTGTGGTGGGACCACGACCGCGATGGCGACCTCGACCTGTACGTCAGCAATCTGAACACCACCAATGTCATGTACGAAAACAAAGGCAACGGTACTTTTGTGGATATCACGGAAGTGAAAGGACTTGGCGGAGGCAATACTATTACCTGGTCGAGTGTGGCGTTTGACGCAGGCAAAGACGGCTTTCTGGACCTGTTAAATGTAAATGATACGCAGCAGAAGGTTTTCTTCGAAAACCGCTCCGGCTTGAATTACAACGAAGCAGCACTGGCTTACCGCCTCGATAACCTCGGCGCCGGCATGGGCGTTACCATCGGCGATGCGAACAACGACGGCCTGTTCGATATTTTTATCACCAATATTTTCAACCACCTGCCCAATCCGCTTTTTATGGCTACCGGCCCACGCCGTTTTAAAAACGAAGCCACTAAATGGGGTGTGGAAAATACCGGATGGGGCTGGGGTACGCATTTCCTCGACTTCGACCACGACGGCGATGAAGACCTGGCCGCTGTAAACGGCCCGATTGACAAAGTCAACCAAGTGCTGCAACCGGATATCGCAAATTTCTTTTTTAAAAATCTGCTGAAAGAAGGCGAAACACGCTTCGAGGATTGGTCAGCAGCGTCTGGAACAGATGGTTTGGCAAAAAGCAAAGGCCTCGAGGTTTTTGATTACGATAACGACGGCGACCTTGATATGGCAGTGGCCAACATGCTAGAACCCGCTTATTTTTTCAGAAATGAAACCCTCCACAACGAACAACCTGCCAATAAAAACTGGTTGCAAATCAAACTCGAAGGCACCGTTTCCAACCGCAACGCTTTCGGAACTACTGTGAAAATCCGTATCGGCGACCAATGGTTGTACCGCTTCCATCATGGGGCAGCCATTTTCGGGCAAAGCATCAAACCTGTTCATTTCGGACTTGCAGGCGCGACTAT
>JAYSZC010000118.1:0-5457 GCA_043738235.1 Lewinellaceae bacterium
CGGATTTGATACCAAACGGTCTTATGTAGCGAGCCTCCTTCAAACGGCAAGACCAAAGGGCAAAGTTGCCAACTGGCGCCAAGCACTTGTACTTTCCAACCCAGCAACTGGTATCCGGGATGCAGAGATTGAAATAGAATTGTTTCGCATGAAGGAAGCCAGAAGAGACCATGAAATGGACGATGACGTTCCCGTAGCATGGGTGGATTGGCGCGCAAATCCGGCCCTGTTTCCCTACTTTCACAAGGACTTAAAACCTGCTTTTCAATTAAAGATAAGCAATAGGGGAGTGCGTTCGCTTTGGGTGAGTATCTTATACCTTGGAAGTGATTTTAGCATCACCAATCAATTGTTGTCCAAGGCTATGCTAGATTCCGGGCAAGAGATTTGGGTACAGGAAATTGTCGGTGGCCGATCCTTTCGCACCATCCCATTGCGGATAGAGGAAACGCAAATCAGCCAAGGCATCACGTCGGTGGACGAATACCTGAAAGTAATCATCAGCACCGAAGAGTTGAACACGGACTTTTATAACCAAGCAGGCCTGTCACCTGACGCAGAAACCGAGACAACCCGCTTGTTTGGGCGAAGGGATATGCCTGAGCAAAAAGACTGGGCGACCAAGACAATCTGGCTTAGGATTGAAAGAACTGCATGAGGGGTGTTTCAGGGGAAGACGGCGTATTTTTAGTAAATCGTGATAACTCATACAAAAAGCACACCTTGCCTACGGCTCCGTTCATACCGCTCCACGCCCTGTCCCCAAGCCCCGCCATTCCACTGGCGTCACCCCAAATTCCTGCTTAAACACCCGCCCGAAATACCCCGGATCGCTGAACCCGCAATCCAGCGCCACGGCGGTAATGCTCAAATCCGTATGTCGCAATAGTTCCCTCGCTTTGTTCAGGCGCACGTAACGAATAAATTGATTCGGCGAATATCCTGTGAGCGCTTCGAGTTTGCGTTGCAGCTGACTTTGACTGAGCAGCACTTCCCGGCACAGTTGCGCGATGCTGAAATCGTAGTCATCGATATGCGCTTCCACGATTGCACGCACTTTTTTGACAAACGTATCCTCTGTTTTGTGCTCCCCGGGCGGTTCATGCACCACGGCGGCGCCTTTAGTTAATCCGGCAGCCTGGAGGCAATGTTGTTGCAGCCGGCGGCGCAGTTCCAGCAGGTTTTTCAGGCGGGCCAACAGTTCCTCCGGCGCGAACGGCTTTTCTATGTAGGCATCCGCGCCATGTTCCAGGCCTTCGATCTTACTATCGAGACCGGCACGGGCGGTGAGCAGCACGATGGGAATGTGATTGGTGCACGCGTCGGTTTTCAGGCGGCAGCACAGTTCGAGGCCGTCCATTACAGGCATCATAACGTCGCTGATAATGAGGTCGGGTACGGCTTCGGTCGCGCGCTCAAAACCTTCCTGGCCGTTGCGGGCTACGAGGAGGCGGTACCCCGAAAGGCAGCCGGAGAGGTAAGCCACCACATCGGCGTTGTCTTCCACGAGCAATACAAGCGGCGAATCAGGGTTCAGGTCGCCCACTTCCGGGTTTCCGTTGACGGATATTTCAGGAAATGTAGCCGGTAGGGATACCGGAGGATCAGACAGGGCGGCGTCCGGGGTTGCAGGTACGCCGGCATTTCGCAATATAGGTAATACGACGCTGAATTCTGTGCCTTGCCGGGCGCCGGGCCACCACAAACCCATACATTTCCCTGCGGGTCTTCGTAAAATCCCCAGATACTGCCTGACGGTAAAATAATAGTCGCTGCAAACAATCCTGTTTTTTCAGATTATTACTATCGGTTTTTGTCATTGGTCTGTTACCAGGCTGATGGAAGCCTCTATCCGGGTTTTGGCAATAATGGTATTGTAAATGACACATTCGGACAGTTTTATATCCCCTATGCTATGGTAGGACAACCCAATGGAATGATTGTCCTTGCAGGAGGAGGCCATGAATCATTCCTTGCCCGATATGATACCGAAGGGTTACCGGATTATAGCTTTGGCGTGGGTGGAAAAAAAGTATTGTTGGAAAGTATCCCCTTTTCTGGTAATCATGCGGATGCCGTTTTGATCCAGCCGGATGGTAAAATGCTGGTTAGTTACAAGTTCGGGTCCTGGGGTGGCATTTTTGTTTATCTGGCCCGTTTGACCGAAAACGGGGACTGGGATGCAACTTTTGGAAACCAGGGAATCTTGAATGCCGACTCTTACTACTTGGGGGATTCTATTCCTAATAGATTTTCATCGGTTTCCTCGCTCGCGTTGCAAACCGATGGCAAAATATTGGCAACAGGAACTTACGCGGAAATCTTATTCCCATCGCCAAGTAAACACGCGTTTGCGCTGCTTCGTGTTACAGAAAGTGGCGCCCTGGATTCTACCTTGGGTACAAATGGTTTAATGGTGCCGGAGGTCGGCCCCGGATCCCATATAAGTAAGAAACTCTTGTTGCAACCCGATGGGAAAATCCTGCTCGCCGGCAACTCCACTCTTCCAGATGGCGAACAAGTGATTACCGTAGCGCGCCTCCAGACCGACCTGCCGAACGCCACTTACCTTCCCACTGCCGGCCTGGCGCTAACGATCCGCCCCAACCCTGCCACGAACCGCATCACCATCGAATTTGACGGCGACGATTTCGCCGGCGAATCCAGGGTCCGGCTTACCGATTTCGCAGGGCGTACGGTCATGCAGCAGAATATCACGGCTAACAGCCTCGATATCAGTGCGCTGCCACCGGGCACTTATATTCTGAATACGCGGATAAATGGGCGCTTGGCCTATGGAAAATTTGTAAAACAATAGATAAAAGAAGCAGCCACCTGTTCGTACGAATGATCGATCAGGTGGCGAAGTATTGAACGCGTACTTCTATCCAATCATTCTTCCCTGTACATAATATACCGCCTCAAGCGGTATTGCTTGCACCGCGTCAGGAAACAATTCCCCACTTTTACCCCAATGTTTTTTTTGTCCAACTATACACCTGTTGGCATGCTTTTTTAACCGCTCCCTTTATAATAAATTCGGTGGACAGGAATTGCCGTGCCCGCAAAGCGCTTTGCCATTCATCAGGCGGTATTTAAGCCGCTACCGCGGTGAAATTGTGTAAAAAAACACCTTCATAACATGAATCAATCAGGTAATACCACTTCCGTATGGATGGAAGTAAAACCGACACAAACATTTGAAACGCTAAATCAGTCCGTTGAATGCGACGTTTGCGTCATCGGTGCTGGAATTGCCGGGCTCACCACTGCTTATATGCTCGCCGACCAAGGCAAAAATGTGATTGTAGTGGAAAAGTTTCCACAGATTGCCCAAGGGGAAACAGGGCGCACGACGGCGCAGTTGGTAACATTTACCGACTTTCCTTACACACAACTCAAAAGGATGCATGGCGACCAGGTGAAGCTGATCGCTGAAAGCCACCGTTATGCACTGGAAACCATCGGACGTATTGCACTCCATGAAAACATTGACTGTGACTACCGGAAAGTCCCGGTTTTCCTTTTTGCCCCGCGGGAGGAAGATTATGAAAAACTGGATAAGGAAGCAGAAACGCTTCGAGAAATCGGCATAGCGGTTATCCGGCATCCAAGTCTGCCTACCGAAGGACTTCCGGAATATCCATGCATAGAAATTCCAGGTATGGCGCAAATGCACGCTTTGAAATATATGTACGGTCTGGGTGACGCCGTGGAGCGTCGCGGGGTGAAAATTTATACCAACACCAAAGCGTCAACCATTGATGAAAAGGATTCCCACGTGGAAATAAAAACGGCGGAAGGCCATCTGATCCGTTGTCAACACATGGTCACAGCCACCAATTCTCCGGTGAGCGTCTTAACGGGCGTCCACTTGAAACAGGCTGCGTGGCGCACCTATGTGGTGGGCATGCGCGTAACAAAAGGCGCTCTGCCTTACGCCATCTGGTGGGATACGCTGGAACCATACCATTACGTCCGCCTCGTCGAATTTCCTGACTATGACGTATTAATTGCGGGTGGTGAAGACCACCATACAGGCCGGGACGAAAAAGGAGGGCCTGATGCGGACACAGAAGAAAAAGGAGAATCGCCCGAACGCTTTGAATCTCTGGAAACCTGGGCGCGCGAGATTTTTCCGCAGTGTGGTGAATTGCTCTATAAATGGTCGGGGCAAGTCATGGAATCGGCAGATGGCATCGGGTACAATGGCCGGCAGCCTCATAAAGACCGAAGCTTTATGATTACAGGCGATACGGGGAGCGGCACCACCAATGCTACTTTGGGCGCCCGACTGGTCACCGACCTCATCACAGGCGTCGATAACCCCTGGGAAAAACTCTATAACCCCGCTCGTTTAAATTTGCGTGCAGCAGATGAACTTATAAAAGAAGGCGCGGCTGCTTTTTGGCAGTACAAACATAATATCACGCCCGGCGACGTGGGAGAAAGCGGTGAAATTCCAAATGACTCTGGCGCCATCATCCGGGAAGGCCTGAAAAAAATCGCCACGTATAAAGATGAACAGGGAGAAGTACACCTGATGAGCGCCATTTGTCCGCATCTGGGCTGTATAGTACAATGGAACGGGGTCGAAAAATCCTGGGATTGTCCATGCCACGGCTCCCGCTTTGATTGTTATGGCAAGGTGCTGAACGGTCCTGCGGTAAGCGATCTGGAAAAAATAGGAATTGAAATTGCCGATCTTTAAGAAAAGGGCAAAATTGCAAAGGGCAAAAAGCAATGAAAAATGATGTCGAACCCGAGACGGTCGCGATAAAACGACAGCGCTAAGGGTATATTCTTTACAATAAAGAATGGAGCAATGCCGGAAATTTCTGTTTTAGCCATGTGGGTTTCCTGCTTTTGAATGTAGTACAAAAGTTCAAAATTACTTAGTAGTAATATCAATTTCTGCATACCCGACCACATGATCATGCTGTGTATTGCACAATGCTTGCAACTTGATGTATCGGGTTTTTATAGGGGCAAAGGACTTTGACTGCCATAAAGGATTGTTCTTAATATTTGCGAATTCACCTCCATCAACCAGTTTCCATTCCTGACCATTATGCGAAACAAAAAAACTATAATGCGTAATAATCCCGGTAGCCCACCAGTTTTGGTCGGGCAGATATTTGAAACCACTGACATTTTCTACTTTACCTAAATCGATCACTAAATCAACAGGCATTTTTTGGTTCTTATCCTGATACCACTGGGAACTTACATTTCCGTCCAGCATATTGTAGGCGTTCTTATCGGCTGTTCCAATAATTTTCCAATACTTGCGGGCAATGTCAAATTTCTCTTCAGAAACAGGGCTGCTATTTTTGGTCTCCGGATCATACGCCATGCACTTATAGTCGTCTGAAAGTGGTTTTGAAAAGATTTCAGTCAAAAGTAAAATATTAGTGATTTGGAAGAATAGTTTGGGTTCAAAATTTAATTTTGCCT
>JAYSZC010000119.1:0-15282 GCA_043738235.1 Lewinellaceae bacterium
GCCAAGCGGGATGTCTCTCACTTCTCACCTCTCACTTCTTTAATTCAGCCGAATTTCGTCCTCATTTCCGTCATAAAAACGATAATCCATCAACTGGAAGTCGGCTTGTGGGAGGATGCGGATCCATTTGCTGTATTTCATCCACCAGCGCACCTGCTGGCTGAGGAGGCCTTTTTTCAGGAAAGCATCGAGGAAGGGGTGCACACGCAGGCGCAGCGGCATTTTGGGCCTCGACTGCATGATGAATTCCAGGTCGCGTTCGATGTCGTCGGTCAGGAGGATGCTGGCGTTGATCTTGCCGGTGCCGCCGCAGGTGGGGCACATTTCGGCGGTATCGACCACGACTTCCTGGCGGGCGCGTTCGCGGGTGATCTGCATCAGTCCGAATTTGGACAGGGGGAGGATCGTGTGTTGCGAACGGTCTTTGCGCATGAAGTCCTCCATCTTTTTCGCCAGGAGTTTTTTGTGCTCCTGGTTTTTCATATCGATGAAGTCGATCACGATCAGGCCGCCGATGTCGCGCAGGCGAATCTGGCGGGCGATTTCTTCCGCCGCTTCCAGGTTGACGCCGTAGATGGTCTGTTCTACGTCGTTGGTGCTGATTTTGTGGCCGCTGTTGACATCGACCACATGCATGGCTTCCGTCTTTTCGATGATGACGTAGGCGCCGCTGTTCATTGTCGCCGTTTTACCGAAGGAGGCTTTGATCTGTTTAGTAACGCTGAAAGCATCGAACACCGGTTTGGAGCTGTTGTGCAATTGCACGATGCCCACCTGGTCGGGGCTGATGTTTTGCATGTAGGCCCGGATGTCGGCATACAGGTCTTTTTCATTAACCACAATGCGACTGAAGCCGGCGCTGAGCATATCGCGCAATACGCTGGCGGGTTTGTCGAGTTCGCTGAGCAGTTTGGCCGGCGGCGTGGTCGTTTTCAGTTGTTTGTAGATGTCCTCCCACTGGCCCATGAGGCGCACCAGTTCTTCGTGCAGTTCCTGCACTTTTTTGCCTTCCGAAGCCGTGCGGATGATGAGTCCGAAGTTTTTGGGTTTGATACTTTCCGCCAGGGTGTGCAGGCGTTTGCGTTCTTCGCCGCTGGAAATCTTTTTGGAAACGGAAACGGTATCGGAGAAAGGAGACAATACCATGTAGCGGCCCGGCAGCGTGAGTTCGCAGGACAGGCGCGGGCCTTTGGTGGAAATAGGTTCTTTTAAAATCTGGACGAGCACAGGCCAGCGCTTGTTGAGCACCTGGTCGACTTTTCCGGTTTTAACAATCTCGTCTTCAAACTTGAAGTTGTCGAGCTTGTGGGTGTTGATACTACCGTTCATCACCCCGTTGGTCCACTTCACTAAGGAGCGCAATTTTGGCCCGAGGTCGGTGTAGTGCAGGAATGCGTCTTTTCGGTGGCCGATGTCGATGAATGCGGCATTGAGTCCGGGCATCATTTTCCGGATTTTACCGATGAGGATATCGCCTACGGTAAAATTGTTGTTGGTTTTCTGATGCTGGAGTTCGACGAGTTTGCCGTCTTCTAAGAGGGCAAGTTCAACGCCGGATTCAGTGGCGTTGATAATCAGTTCTTTATCCACAATGTAGATGATGGTTTGCAACAGGCAAAAGCAAACCACGACGACGCAGGCAATTGGAAAATGGCAAAAGCCGCTCGACCGGCTACCGGGGTCGGTGCGGGCGACAAAAATCAGACCGTCGCGATGGTGGGTGTATGTTGCGGCAGGGCCGGTATAAGTAAAAGGGCAAAAAACAAAAGGCAAAAGGCAAAGAAAATCATTGATTTATGCCGAATGGATGCTGATTGATTTTGCGCGCATACTTAGGGTTTAAAATCCACAGATTACCTGGGCAGCAAGGGAGCATTTCGTTTTTGGTTGGGTGGGCAAAAACGCGGCCTGATGGGGCCGACTTTGGGGTAAATACACATTTTGGGGTGGAATGCTTGCCTGTAATCGGGAAGGAGAACATACACAGAAAACTTTCCGGGAGCACATGGCTTATCCGGAAAGTTCTCGAACGACGGTGCGTCTGGCGCTGACCCCGGCACAACGGCCCGTGGTATACGGTGCGAAGTGCCTGTGGTTCAGTTACTAACGCTTTTTCTTATGGCGATTCTTACGAAGGCGCTTTTTACGCTTGTGCGTGGCAATTTTATGACGTTTACGTTTTTTTCCGCAAGGCATATTGCTAACTAAGTTTGGGCCGGCTTTTCAGCAGGCAGGTTATGAGTTGTGTGAGTTACCGAGCTTTGCAAATGCCCGTGAACTCTGTTGCTTTCGTTGTATTCCCCGTTGCTTCGTAGGCTTTCGCCAGCAGGCAAGGGGTATTCGGGTTGCTTTTACTGAGCGACCAGGATTTTTCCAATCGTTCAATGGCGCGTTCCCACTGTCCTGTTTTGATGGCCAATCGTCCCAGTGCATTATAAACAGCAGGATTGTCAGGATGTTTGCTTTCCAGTTCGCGCAACATCAAAACGGCTTGCATCGGGTTGTCGGGCGGCGGGTTTTCCGCGTACACCAAAGCCAGGTTGATGCGGTGTTCAGGGTTGCCGGGATTCAGAGAAGCGGCATTTTCAAATGACTTGACGGCATGGGTAGCGCAATAACTGCGGACGACCTGATCCTGAGATCCGACAAGTCCGCTGTAAAATACGGCTCCCGCTACCGACCATGAAGTATCCGCATTTTCCAACTCGGCCACCTGCTCTGCAATTCCGCCCGCTACCGGCAACTGACCGAAGCGGTACCACAAGCCGGACAGTGTTTTGAGTCCGGCGATACGCGCCGCATCGTTGGCTGCCTGCCCGATCTGCTGTTCCAGCTCGGCAACTTGTGCCGTCTGGGCAGCTTCGAGGTGTGCTTTGGCATCGGCTTCCAGGGTTTCAAAACTGGTGCTTTCTGCCTGCAGGTTACGCGACTGATCCGACATTTTTTGCTTGTCTGTTTTGGTATCGAAGCCCAAATACAACAGCAAAAACAAAGCCAGCGCTGCAAATAGTACCGAGTATTGTGTTTTATTCATCGGGAATGGATAAGACAGGCATCAAAAGCCTGTCTATGCCTGTTTAATCTTCTTTTTCTTCATCGGGCAAAGAAGTCACATGCTTCTTTACATGCTCCGTAAACACCTTTGCAGGTTTGAATGACGGAATAAAATGCTCCGGAATATCAATTGATTTTCCTTTTTTGATGTTGCGACCTACTTTTTTGGCGCGCTTTTTAATGACGAAGCTGCCGAAGCCGCGAACGTACACATTTTCGCCATTAGTCATCGTGGATTTGATTTCTTTGAACAATTCCTCGAGCGTAACGAGCACGTCCACTTTGGCTACACCGGTTTTTTCGGAAATAGCGTTCACAAGGTCAGCCTTTCTCATGTTTTATTTCGTTGATTTTGAATGAATTATGAACGAAAGTCGGTTTTTTTGAAAAACGAGGTGCAAAGTTCTAACAATTTTCGGCCTTAACAAGCTTTTCCTGAAAAAAATAAGACCAATATTGCTTTGAAAATCAGGCACTAACATATTCGGGTACCCTCCTTCGCCGTTTTTACTTTCAGGGCGGAAAACTCGCTCTAATTCAGCAGTTTACAAAAAAAAATGACGGGAATTTTGTGCGGGATGGGCAAGAATATTTTCAATTGCCGCTTCTTGTTCCAATAAGGTACAGGTATCGGGGGTTTTCCTGTAAGTTTGCCCTCCCTTTTGAAACATTTATATTTTTTTATTCTCTAATCTTTTGACTTTCTGGATTATGCTGCTTTCAATGACAGGCTATGGCCGCGCAAATGGAACTTTTGGTGATAAGACGATTTCGGTGGAGGTGCGCGCCCTCAATTCCAAAATGACCGATATCAAACTTCGTTTTCCCGGCGATTATAAAGAGAAAGAGGTGGAACTGCGTAAAATGGTGACCGACCATGCCGAACGCGGCAAGATCGACCTGAACATTGACGTGCAGAATGCAGACGGCGCCGCTTTGGTCAGCCTCAATGAAGCGCTTTTCCGCGGCTACCACCGCGAATTGAGCCGCTTAGCGAACGAATTGCATATTCCACAGGGCGAAATGTTGCAGGCGATTCTGCGCATTCCCAATGTAGTGGCTTCGGCATCGGGGGAAGTGGATGAAGACGAATGGCAGGCCATTTGCCGGACGATCACCCAAGCGCTGGACAACTTCAAAAAATTCCGCATCCTCGAAGGATTGTCGCAGGAGACCGAGCTGCGCTTGCGCATTACCAATATCATCAATATGCTGGAACAGGTGACGCCTTTTGAAAAAGAGCGTTTCGTCCGGATGCGCGAACGGATACGCAATAACGTGGAGGAAAATTTCGGGAAGGAAAACCTCGACAACAACCGTTTTGAGCAGGAAATCCTGTATTACCTCGAAAAAATGGACATGTCGGAGGAAAAAGTGCGCCTCAGTATGCACTGCAGCCATTTTCTCGAACACCTGGACAGCACACAGGAATCCGTGGGGCGGACGCTCAATTTTATCTCCCAGGAAATGGGCCGCGAAATCAATACCCTCGGCGCTAAAGCCTACGATGCCGATATTCAGCGCCTGGTGGTGCAGATGAAAGACGAACTGGAGAAAATCAAGGAGCAACTGGCGAATGTGTTGTAGTTATCGGTTATCGGTTATCAGGGTGGATACGCTTGGCATTGAAAATGAGTGGCCAAGCTTTTCCACCCTGATAACTGATAACTAATAACTGATAACCAATTAAAAACAGCCGGCAGGCGCTACACCAACCGGCTGTGACTTTCCACAAGATTACTACGAAGATTGAAACGACGCGGCGGCGGAAACACCATACCGATAGCCAAAAGGCATGTTGTCGTATTCCTTTACAGCCGCGCGTTATATTTTTATAGTGAAACCGAGGGTGTGGAATCACGATTCCTTTGTATATCACAAATGCCCATCAGGTACATCATCGCCATCTTTTGAATCACGGTCCGCAGGCGCCCCAACTTTTTGGAGCGCCCGCATCCCGCTGTCCCTGCCACCGATGTTCCCTTCAACAGTTTGAAAGAAACATATAGAGGTGGCCGGAGACTTATAAAAAGTGCAACTTATTTAAGTGTGGGTTCTAAATTAGCTAATACTAAATCTTCTGTAACTCATTGATTGGGATTGCCTTTCCCTTTGCAATTTTGCCCTTTTACTTAATTTGAATCATCTTACGCGTGGCGCTGTCGGTATCCGTCTGGAGCGTGTAGTACAGCAGGCCGTTGACGTTGACCATAGCCCGCTCGATCGGGAATGTGTTGTATCCTTTGGCAAAACTGCCTTTTTGAGTATATACCATGCGGCCCGATTCGTCGAAGATATTCAGGGTGGCATCGGTGTCTTCCGGTAGGTGGAACCCGATCATTGTTCTGCTCATAAACGGATTGGGCACATTTTGATACAACTCGAACCCGATACCCGTGACCGTCTCGCCGTCTTTGTCATTGAACCGGAAAGCAATATCCAAACGTTCGGCATCGGCGGTGTAAGCTTCCGCTTTCGTGATCCGGCTGGAAACCGCCAGCATTTTGCTGATTTCACCCGCTTTGCGCGCTTTAAATCGCAGGGTAAAATTGGTTTCCCCTTCACCATCCCAACTGGTGGTTAGGGCATTGTCGTCGGCAAATACTGCGAAGTTGTCGCTTTTCATATCTGCGCCGGGTTTCAGATCGATCAATTCCAGGTCAAGGAAGTTCATCGTAAACTGGTAACCCTGCACTTTTTCCGTTGCCGTCAGGGTCACTTCAAATGTTTCACCTGCTTTTACCGTACCGTCGTTGCGCTGGGTGGCCTGTGTGGTTACATCGAATATCAGAGCGCCACCGCTGCGTTCATCGGCACTCATTAGCGAGTTGGCAATAACAGAACTGTTGACGTCGCCGATTTTAACAGCCACCATATCGTCGGACATCTGGCTACCCTGGATATTGGATACGGTTTTGTTTTCCGGGAAAACAGACTGGAACGGATTGGCCGGATTGGCAAATTGATAACTGCCGTCCACGAAGCGCCAGGAAGTGTTGTTCGGCAGGTCTTCGTAAATACCGAGGATCAGTTTGCGCAATTCCACGATGTCAAAAGTGGTGATACTACCCGAACGGTTGGCATCGGCGGCAATCATTCTGTACGGCGTATTCAGCGGTTCCAGGCCAAGAATATGTTTGGAAATCAACACCAGGTCGTAGGTAGTTACACCGTTGAGCGGGTTATTGTCCTTGGTCGGCGTCAGCGTGTAATCCGAGAGCATCGGAACGGCATTGTTAAACTGGTACTGCCCGTTCTGATCGGTCATTACAAACTGGTTGAAAGCCGCGCCGTTGGGCGCCTGACCGGACAGTTCCACGTCGCATTCTTCCAGTCCGTTGTCGTTTTCCGTTTTCAGGATACCTGCTACGGTAGCCTGAGTCTGTGTGCCGTTGCAGATGTTGAGCGGATCCTGAATCGTAATCGTAGCAGTACAGTAGTCGGCATTTCCGGCCTGATCTATGGCCCATAGTTGAACTGTTTGAGGGCCTATGTCGGAGCAATCGAACGTTATGCTGATAACAGGGTTACTATTGTTGTCCATCGGGAATTGCAGCGGACCGCCCGCCACCTGGATAGCGAATTCAAGATTTTCTTCCGGTGTGCAATTGTCTTCTGCGTGCAGGAGGAAGTCGCTGGCAAACAAGGTAATCATACCGGTTTGCATGTTGGTAACGCCCCATCCGCCCTGACAGAATATAGTGGGCTTTTTGCAATCGTCGATGACAAAGTTGTATTCGCAGACGCTTTCATTGCCGCAACCATCTTCTACAATCCATTTGATTTTATGCACGCCGTGCGGTAGTTCGGGCAGCACATAAGAGCCGGGCGAACCCAGCGTATTCCAGCGAACCGCTGCTGTCAGGCTGCCGTCAACCACTGTTGTCTGAAGTGCGAAGCGGTATTTTTGATTTGCCGCGACTGCTCTTTCATCGAATGTGCGAACAGTTCCGCCGGCAAAGTTGGTTGTGTTGGCATTTCCATAGCGCAGAGTTCCTTCCTGCGGTACATTGCTGCTGCTCACGGCAGTCTCCATCACACCGTCGCCGTCGAGGTCGAGGAACAGGATATAACGCACGTTCAGGTTTGCACCTGAGCACAGGTCCGTTGCGGAAATATACAGGTCTGTCGGTGCTTCACACAGGTCATGCATCTCGTTTTGCGCATTATACCAGTAAGGTTCGTTCCACAATTTCGGATCATTAGTTGTCACATCGCAGATGGTATCTGTTGTCGGACATAACAGAATAGGATCAGCGTTATCAATGATCTTGATGATCTGTTTGTACTTGTAGCAGCTGGTATTGGCATTCCAGAAACTACTGTAATTCGTGGTCGTTTCGTCCGTAGCGTTTATCCTGGTTACCGTTGCCGTCCAAGGCGCAGGTGTTCCGGGCGCCGATACGGTCGGCCCTGTCATATTCTGGGCAGCGCCCGGATTGGAATTGGGTGACGGGTTGGGCACCAGGGTGCATATACTTTCCGGCGAATAACTGCACCAGTTGATAACCGTCCAGGTACGTTCTATTTTATAACAGGCATCGGTGACTACGGTAAAAATCTGATCCTGGTAAGCAACTGCCAGCAATTCGCAGTCTTCTCCGTAAAACGTCGGTTCGCCGTAAATTCCGTTGCCATTACAAGTGTTGATGACTACGTCGTCCGGGAATCGGATACCAAATTCCTGGTCGTATGTAACGGTTATTCTTTGCGTACAGCTGCTGCTGAATCCCCTGCAATCGTAGGCCCGGAACGTACGTGTGATGATACCCCGGTTGCAAACTGTATCAAACTGGCTGTAATTGACCGAATGCGTCAGACCTTTCCGGCCCTGATACATTTTGGTGGAGTCGAGGCAGCAGTTGTCGTAAACAGCGGCCTGACCGTAAGCCCAGAGAGAAGGATCAAAATTTTCACAACTGACCGTCACATTCAGCGGCGGATTGCATACCGGTTTGAGTTTATCCTGTACTTCCACTTCAATCATGCATTCATTGTAAATCGGGGTTCCATCCGGGTAGTAAACAATCTGGCCCAATGCGTCTAACTGATAAACCCGCAGAATGATGTCCTGTATCGTCCCGACTTCGCAGCAATAGAATTTGATGGAGTCGTTTTCAGCGGTGGCTACTTCATATTCGCACTCATTCAAACCTGTAATACAGCTGCTGTATGGCAGAACACGGCGCACAGTAAAACCTATGTTGCCACAGTTATCATACGAGCCCTGGTCGAAACTCGTCGCCGGCACCACCGTCACACCGGCAAAGTCGCAACCATTGGCACTGGCTTCGTAGCAATCCGTCGGATCGTCGATGCCAATGGCTACCACTGTGAACTCCGTGCAGGAAGCCACCGGAGGGGAATAATCGTTGATCTGTAACTCGAAAGAGCAGGTACTTTGATTGCCGCAATTATCAATGGCTACGTACGTCACGATATGCGTACCAATCGGCAGGCAGGCCGTATTGCCAAACACTGCCAGGGTATCCCGGTCATTGGTGTTATTGCCGGGGAAAGAACTCAGCGTACCATTCAGCAAAACGGTGTTGATGATCGTTTGTGAGGCCGGATCAACAATCTCGATTTGCGCTCTGACACTATTGACCCTGGAACATCCGTCTTCGACAATCACGTCCGGCAGATTGACCGTAGCGCAGCAGGAAAACGGATCCGTTGTCGTCTGGACCTCCGTCGGGCAACTGAATACCGGACCCGTCTGATCGCGGACACGGATATACTGTATGTGTATAACTACGCCATTGGAGCAGGCATCGGAAGCCGTCCAGCTGCGCGTGATATTGTACGAGCCGTCGCACAATTGCGACACAGCATCGGTATGCTGGAAGATGACGAGGCCGCCCGGCGGCAAACCGAAAATGGTTGGAAAGCCTTGTAAACCCTGGTTTTCAATCCATTGCGGAGTGGGGTATGCGCCGTCTACACAGCTAAAGGAAGGTTCATCAAAATCATCGTAATTCGGCGGGAACATATAGTTTTCCGCCAGGGGGCGCAACAGATTAATGGTTTGAATACAAGTGGCGGTATTACCGGCTACATCCACTGCTTGCCAGGTACGCATGACAATGGCTGTCAGGCCGGATGCGCAAAGCTGCGGCATGCTCATGTCGGTATAACTGAGTGTCACATCGCTGCATTCATCCAGCAAACCGGCCGGCGCCAAATACCTGTTATTGGGCAATGCCGTGAGCGGAGGCGCCGTGAGACCATTCGGGAAGCCTACGGAGAAATTGCCGTTCATCCTGACAAAAAGGTCCGCCGTTTCAATTTTGGAAATATCCGTGCCTCCGTTTACGTCGGCAATACGAACGATCCAGGTGCCATTTACAGGCTGGCCGTCGAAACTGCTCAAACTGCCGATACCGTTTGGAATCTGTACTTTTTGATTCAACGTAAGCGCAGGGCATGTCATGGTATTGGCGCCCTCATCGTCAAAACGCACCCATATCGGGCTGGGGCCGCAACCGGTCATCTGATCCCACACCTTCACAACAGTGCCGGAAGGGCTTTCTATCTCTATTTCCAGGTTGCCGAAAAAGGCGTCTTGTGAAATTTTAGTCGCAAAATCAATATCGGTAACGGTGGCGCCCGCAGGGCCTGAAACCGGAATGCTGAAGGTACGCGTCTGAAAATCTGTCACGAATATAGGCAGGTTGGGAACCGAGAATTTAATCGTGGCTTCCGTTACCTGCGAGAAGGTCGGCAACAAAGGATAGTTGGCAGGTACGGTCAGTATATTGCATTCGAGCGTGGGCGGCACATTATCAAAAACTTTGACATCGCCGAAACACTTATTCAGGGTAATCAGGTCGGTGACCCGGACGCGATAGGTTTTGCCGATATCGGCAGCGCCTAATAAAGCGGGTACCCAGGGGCCGTTGCCAAAAGGCGCTATCTTATCCAGTTCCACCAGGTAGTTGTCATAACAGGAATAAGCGCCTCCTTCGAGCACCTGATCAGGCAGCAGTTCATCCAAACAGCCTTCGCCGAGGGAAAAGTGAACCAGGTCATTGCAGATGATTCCGTCGATGGGGTCCGGATAGGGCACCACGGTTACTTTGAAAGAACAGATGGCTTCGTTGCCCGTGGCATCTTTACAATAGAATGAATTGATCGTTTCGCCCACTGCGTAAGGGACACCGGAGGCAAGTCCGCCCGTTCGTTGCGGCGTGCTGACGACTTCGGAGAAATAACCCACCGAACCGTTGTAGGAACGGTCATTGAAAGTAGTACCGAATGCATATTGTTTCCCGACGCCGGGGTTGGAAGACACCCGCAGCTGCCCATTGTCAAACTGGCGGTTGCCCTCTGTATAGTTGAGGGGCGCGCCGCTGGTGCTGGTCAGGTATATGCCTTTCGACTGGCCCGGAGCCAGTACGATATTAAAACCCGTAATGGGCGTACCGCTACCGGGCAATGCGGAAGTCACGGTGCGGGTACCTGCCAGGGTCCAGGCAGCCGGGTTATTGGCATTGCTCTGCCAGGAACTGGCAACCGTGGTATAATACAGCTCCATTTGCCAGGTACCTGCATTCAGGGAAGGCGAAAAAGTGGTGATCGTCATAGGCGTGGTTCCGAGATTTCTGACATCGAACATCACGCCGGCTTGCGCGCTATTAAAATCTATGGGATGTGCGACCGAACCGGAAGCCGTGTACGGGCAGTTGTCCGTGCAAGTGACCGAATAGCTATAGTCAACGGTGCATTGGCCCGGTTCGAGGGTAAGCGTAACGTCGCCCGGGCAGTTCAGCACCGGATTCGTATTGTCAGTTACCGTGATTGCCTGGTTATCGGAGGAGATGACGCCGCCGCCACAGGGATCCACCAATTCCCAGGTGATCACATTGGCTCCGACCGGGGTAGAGATGGTCGTAAATCCAGTATTGTTCACGACGGTTGCCATACCGCCGTTGATGCGGTATTGCAGTTGGTATCCGGTATTACAGCCTACAGGTGCAAATTGGGGCAATTGCGTTGTTACGTTAGCAAAACAGCTGGTATTACCTGGTCCCGTATTCGCAGTCAGGTTGCCAGGCGCATGGAGGGTGCAGGCATCTTTCGGCACCTGCCGCACAATGGCCGACCAGCCGGAAAACTGGGTAGCAGCATCCGAGCGGAGTTGAAACGTAAGCGCTTCATTAGCGTTGGCCCCTACCGCTGCAAGGCCGGTATTGGCCGTGATTGTACCGGGCGTAGTCGGGAAATGGCCCGCCGGAAACAAGTTGAAATTGACAGGGCCGGGGCCGGGCACCATGTTGGTTCCCACCACGTCGCTGTTAAATATATAAAAAGCATCCCAATCCGACTCTATGGAATAAGAATTAAACGACACCTGGATGCGGTGTGTCGCTGGATTAGATGGCAGAAAAGTCACATTTGCATTGGCATTGCTGTTGTAAGAGCCTGCCGGTCCGCCGCTGTCATAAAAATTGAAATAACAGGTGGCGGGAGGATTGATGGTGAATGGACTACCGGCGGTAGCGCCATTGGTTGCCATATTGATGTTCGTCTGGGCATGTATTTGAATACAGACCAGCGCAGATGCTATGACAAGCATCAGTTGTTTCTTATAGAAGTTGCTCTTTTTCATAAGAGGATGATTGTTAAAATTAAAAAGTGCGGATTATCCATGAATAAGCAGGTACTGCGGATTAGTTTGTAAGGGTCACACGGGCTTCTTCGCGCAATGCGCGCAGCACGATTTTGGAAGTGTAAGTGGCCTCTTTGGAAAAACCCAGGGTGGCGGCGGCGGGCAGGCTCAATTCCAGCGATTGGGCGACGCTGGCGCCTCGGTCAATTTCCTGAATGATCGCCTTGAAATAGGCAATCCGCCGGATGGTGTTGTCGTATAGCGGCGTGCCTTCCGTAATGCCGGGAATCTGCTGATGCAGCATTTCCACCTGGCTCTTCAACAGGCTGATGGCTTCCGACGACGACTTCCAGGAGTAGGCTTGTGCCTGAGGCTCCGTTTGAGGCGATTGCGCCAGGCTTTGACCGGTCATAACCATGCAGGTTGCAAACATGACCGCGAAACGAAACGGCAATAACCAACGATAGCCGTTTTGATACATTTTTTTCATGAGAACAATGATTTAAGTAAATGATTAATTACATAAGGAAATCTTCGGTGATGGTATAACCAGACCAAAATGGTAAATCATTTGATTGTTTTGTTGCCTTTTTCATCTAATTACTTGTTTGATTATCAAGTTTTTATGATTCAAGATTCCATGCCCCCTCGCCAACTTTCAGGGAGAGGCGCATGGTCCCTGTATGCTTCATAGTGTGGCCTGTGGCCGTGGTAAAGGATTAAACGTAATTCTATATCGCCCCTCCAACTCTTCCACGGCGTATTGCCCCGGTCGGAGGGTATTGAATTGCAACCCGATGGTTCTGATAATTTCGACGGGTATTTTGCAAGGTTCCGTCAGGGTCAGGGCGCCTTTTCGCAAATGATTGCGCCAGATGTGCAGGCATATCATTTCGCGGGAGAACACCATAGAAAGGCTCGATCCATGTTCTCCGCTGATAAATAATGCCTTGGCCATTTTACAGTCGCGCGGGGTTTGAACTCCCGGACGGCTTTTCCGTGCAGTGATTTTGCAAATTCCGGTGCCCCGGCAATCGTTGTTGGGAGAGCCGAAAACCACGTCGCAACTCATGGATTTTTCTGACATCGTCTCCCGCACCGGCTGCAACATGTTCCCGACGGGGTCGTAGAGCCGACCTGTCCCGGGGGTCGATTGATACGCTGAAAAGTTTTTCATAATATTGTATGTTTGATAGAAAATGCAGGGGAATGAAAGCGAATGATCTGCGCCGGGTTATGCTCCGATCAGGTCGAGTCCGGTGATATTGGACAGTTGAACGTTGTCAAAATTGCCGTTGGAGGAGGTCGAAGTGTTGCCGGTGTAAAAGATTGCTTGCATGACGTTGAGTGTGTTTTTTCTTAATTTTTACACTTCAAAGGTCAGGCGGCACGACATGCTGTCTTAGGACACGTAACAGGGGTCGGTATCCCGGTTATTTTTGTGCGTTTTTAATTGTTTTTTTATTTAAATAATTGATAATCAATAATTTAAATTATATTTTTTCTATCTCAAAACATCGTTTCGGGCACAAAAAAGCCCCTCTCCGGTAGTGGAGAAGGGCTTTGGAAAGCCTTAGCGAACGTTGGAAAATTACTTTTTCTTCGGTTTGTGTATTTTCTGTTCCAGTGATTGGATGATGATTTCCCAAAGTTGTTCGTATGGGATGATCTCTACTTCGTGCATTTGTGTGGCCGATTCGAGCGGAACACTGAGCAGATTTTTGTGGTGTTTTTCCACTTTGCGCAACACGGCTTCCCGGTGAAAATTGGCCATTGGAATTTGCAAAAGCATTTTAACAAAACAATTGCTTCTGAAAGTGTCCTCCTCCTTCAGGTGGCGGGAACGGTACCGATCAATCCCCTCAATCCGGTCGATGGCTTCGTCGTAGTCGCGGTCAGCCACGTTAAATAATATCTGGGCGATCAACACGGAGATATTCATTCCGCGTTTGTCCTTGATGTATTCATTGACTTCATTCAAAAATTTACCTACCCTGAATTTTTTGGCTTTTTCGCTCACGACGTCGCCGGGTATTTCACCGATACGGATCAGGAACTGGACATAAGCCTCATAAATTTTCCACATTTCCACGATCTGGTGTGCCTGCTCGCTGAACCTGGGCAAACCCGTCACCCGTTCATACAACTGGTATGCTTCGGTGTAGTGCCCGCTGTGCATGGCCAGCAGGAAAAACAACTCCTGGAGTTTGTACCAGTTGAAGGTGCCTTCCATAAAGAAATATTCGCAGCGTCCGATAAGTTCCTGCCCTTTTTCAAATTCGCGCAACTGGAGGTAACACACCACTAAGTTGTAGTAAAACACTTGCAAAGGCAGGCCGCTGTCGTACTCTTTCTGATCGAAAAAGCCAATGGCATCTTCGCACAACGTTGCCGTCTGGCGGTAATCGTTGGCGCTGTTGAAGATGGTGAGTTGTATCATGCGGCCAAACAGGTGCAGTTTGAAGGAGGAACATTCTCCCATAAAGCCCTCCAGTTCGGCATAATAGGTTTTGGCTAATTCCGTAACTTCGGTTTTGGTCGATTTGCTGTTGGTAAACTGGATCATCAACTCGGAATAATGGTTCTCCGCCCTGCTTTCCATCATCCATATCCGCTCATACAGCAAATACTTTTCCTTGGCGTCCTTGTATTTTTCAAAATCACCGTCCACCACGCTGTATTGCAATTTGAGTACCCGTAAAATATCCAGCGTCAGTTCCGTAAATTCAAAACGAACGGAGTGCCGCAGCAGGCGCTCCAGCAAGTCGATACCCGTGATTTTGGCATTGCGTGTCAACAGGGTCATGGCGACCGACCATTTTTTATAACATTCGTAAAATGCTTTTTGCCGGGAGGAAAAATTCGCCTCTTTGAAGTCCAGCAGGAATACGGAGTCCAGCAAACGTTCTTTCAGTTTGTTTTTCAGTCCGGTCACATTCGTACTGTCATCCTGGTTACCGAACAATGCTTTGGCATCTTCGTCGCTTGTCACCTGTTTGGCAATAAGCGCCTCGTAGAGACGTTCCATTTTGGTGTTCGGTTCGATGACATATTTCATCATGCCATCCCCTTTCATCTTAGTGGTATTCAAGAGATTAGTGAGTTCTATCAGATCACGCATACAGGAATTTATTAGTATTAAAATAAAAATCCCGGGTAAAAGCGGCAGCAAAAATGGCGGCGTACTTTAGACCCAAAGCAAAGCACTGGCACACGATACCAGCCGGCAGAACAAGGTTGCGCCGTAATCGGAAAATGGTGGGGACGGACTCTGAAAAAGTGGAAGGAAACTGTTTAGGACAATTCAGGATGTATTTACTTAATCTCTTTCAAAACCTAAGGCGGATTATACAAATGGGTGGATTTCGAATACCCAAGAAAGAAGATTAGAGAAAAAGGATGCACAAAAGTAAAATTTCTTTAATAAGATCGGGTACTATTTTTTGGCTCTTTCGGGTATCGCAACAAAAAACAGTCCGTTGTCTCAGAATTGGAATGAATCTGACAGTAATTCTCTGATAATTGTCGGATTTTTGCCCCCTTTTTTGGTTATTAGTTATCGGTTATTTGTTATCAGGGTTGTAACCTTTGGCTGAATAGATAATTCAGCCAAAGGT
>JAYSZC010000120.1:0-2218 GCA_043738235.1 Lewinellaceae bacterium
GGTTTTGTGCCGCTAAGCTACGGACAAAACTGCCCAACCATCCTCCAATGCCCGGTGCTCCAACAGACCATCTGCGACCCAACAGAAAACGACTCCACCTTCTGGAACGAAGACCCCTATACTTTCAGCAACCTGCTGCAATCAGCAGATCTATACGAAGGCGTGGCCGATCTGAATCTGCGGGCGGCCGCCTGCGTGGGCGCTGAAATAACCATAACGTACAGGATCGTTTTGGACTTAGACAATGACTTATTAGGTGAAACGGTTATCAGCAGTACTAATTTGCCGCCTGCCGGTATTGTCTTTGCTAACAACGCATTGAATCCGAATTATTCGGGCGGAGATACAGTATGGTTTGACAAACGCCCTGTACTTGCCGGCGCCAAATTCCGGTTTGCACTCGAAACACATTTCAGCAACGATACCTTGCGCGCCTATGTGCGATGGAATACGCCCAACAACCCCAACCAATACCTGGCCCCACGCTTACCCGAAGGACAGCACACCATCTTTTGGACCGTCGTACAAAACGGTGTCACACGCAACTGTCAGTATAGTTTTAGAATAGCAGATTGTGCTGCGCCCACCCTTTTCTGTGGCAATAATCTGATCGACGATATTGGCCCGGACAGGTCATACACGATCTCCGCAATACAGTTCATTGATTTTGTAGCGGATAATATCAGTTCCGACGATCACCTGGATATTTCCATGCGCAGGGGGGCCGGAACCGGCTTCCCGCTTCAGAGCGGCAACCCGGTTTCCCAACTGACTTTAAACTGCTCAACCCTCGGAATGCAGCAAATAGAAATCTGGGCCAGGGATGAGCATGGCAACAGTTCCAAATGCAACGTAACTGTTAATCTTACGGACAGCGCATATATCTGTACGGAATTTCCCCGCGTATGCGCCCGCACCTACTGGGATACCACGCAGATCATAGAGCAGATAGAAACCATTGTCAACTGGGTGGATACGGGCAACGTCATCAGAACCCATATACTCTCGGAATTGCCGGATGGTTGCTTTATCCTCGATACATTCCCCGGCTATCCTGTTTACGTAGCGCCTTATAAATCATCGGACCCGCTCAACGGCGTTACCACCTTCGATTTATTGCTGATTTCCAAACATATCCTGGCCATTGAAACCCTGGAAGAACCCTGGAAGATCATTGCAGCAGATGCCAATTCGAACGGGAGCGTTACAACCAATGATGTGGTGCAACTGCGGCGGCTTATTCTCGGCCTGATCGACCAGTTGCCGGGCAACCGCTCCTGGCGTTTTTTTGTGGACAACTGCGATTATCCTCCCAATCCTTTTGATGTGACAGATTGTGCAAACGGTTATAATTTTGATCTCATGCCTTTCTGGGCTTACCCGGAAGAAATCCGTTTTTACGGTCTGAAAATGGGCGATGTCAATAATTCCGCTTTACCCAATTCTGCCCAGTCCGGGCCGCAGGACCGCTCCGTAACGAAGGTGCAACTGCCCGATATTTCTTTGCAGGCGGGTGAAGTAATGGACATTCCACTGCGTATGCAGCAGGCCGGAAACTGGCTGGGATTCCAGTGCGGCCTCCCGTTCGATGCAACAAAAATGGAAATAACGGACGTTACGGCAGGCAACCACATCAATCCGAAGGAATTTGCTTTTGCCCAAGCGGACCCCGGTATGTTGCGCATCAGCTGGTTCGATGCGTCGCCGCAGATGTTGCTGCCGAACGATAACCTGCTGTTGCTGCGTGTGAAAGCGCTTGCGCCGTTGCGTTTACGGGATGTACTTGCGATGCCCGTGGTGGAGGGCGTTCACTCCATTGTTTCGGAAATGTACACGGCAGAAAACATCACACAAACGTTGCAATTTGAATTCCAGACCCCGGCAAACAGCCCGTCCGGCACGCAGGTTTTTAATCCACAGCCAAACCCCTTTACTGCCGGTACCAGTATTCCCGTTCGACTTGAACGTGCCGGTCAGGTGCAGGTTTCAGCGGGAAATATGGAAGGTAAAACCTTGTATACCAACATGTTTGATCTGTCGGAGGGCGCTCATTTGCTCGAAATCCCGGCGGCAGTATTTAATGAAAAAGGCATTTACTCCTGGCAGGTGCGTGCAGGCACGCAGGTGTTTCAGGGAAAGCTAGTGCGATTGTAAGTAGTTATTAGTTATCAGTTATTCGTTATTAGTGTGGTAACTCATGGCAATTAGTTATTGGTTA
>JAYSZC010000121.1:0-2218 GCA_043738235.1 Lewinellaceae bacterium
TGACACATTTGTTTGGAATAGGTAATAAAGAAAGTTGTAATGCATTAGTTGATCTTATATCGTGTGATTCTACTTTAAAATAGTCGCATTTGACTCGATTTATGCTGCTCGTGCAAATCCAGGTTAAATCCCGGCATTTTCCGGTCTTTCATATACTTTTCTTTGGCCACCCTGAATTGTTGGTGAATCACATCCGCCATGTTGCCCTCACCGCGCATCCGGGTTCCGCTGCGGTAAGCGGACAATTGGCCGCCATGTACATCCCTGATCCTGTTGAGCACCCGGTCTGCCCGGTCGGGCATGGTGCGCCGTATCCAATCCTCAAAAAGAATAGCCATGTCGCCGTTCAGGCGCACCATGGTATGTCCTACGCCCAGGGCGCCCAGGCCGGCCACCGTTTTTACCAATGAAATGATTTCATGGTCATTGAGTCCGGGAATAATGGGCGCCATCATCACAAAAACCGGTATTCCCGCTTTGGTCAGCGTCTCCACCGTGCGCAGGCGCTGCTGAATGGTAGAGGTGCGCGGTTCCAGAAATTGCCGCAAATCATCCTGAAGCGTTGTAATACTGATCGCGACATGTACGAGATTTTCGGAAGCCAGTTGCTGCAACAACTCCATATCGCGCAACACGAGGCTGTTTTTGGTAATGATACCGACCGGATGCCGGTATTTCCAGAAAACTTCGAGGCAGGCGCGGGTGATGAGAAATTTACGCTCGGCAGGCTGGTAAACATCCGTATTCCCCGCAAACATGACCGGGACAGCCCGCCAGTTTTTCTTTTTCAATTCGTGTTCGAGTAAAGCCGCCGCATTGCGTTTCACCAGAATTTTGCGCTCAAAATCCAGTCCTGCGCTGTATCCCCAGTAAGGATGCGTATTGCGGGCATAACAGTAAATGCAGCCGTGTTCGCAGCCCTGGTACGGATTCATGCTCCATTCGAGTGGAATATCGGCGCTTTCCACTTTGTTTAAAATGGTTTTGGGGTGCGTTTCTAAGTATTCCGTCCGCAAATCATCTTCCTCCCAGGCATCGGCTACCAAAGCCCAGTCGAGGGGCTGTTCGTCGCGTTGCAGGCGCTCGTACCGGGAAGCCGGATTAATTTGTGCGCCGCGTCCGCGCAAGAATGGCGACTTTTGCTCCGGCAAAAACTTTTGTTGTTTCATTCCTGCAAATTTAAAACAAATAATTTATAATTAACCATTCATTTCCTACCATGAAAATACTAAAATACCTGCTGATTACAGTCCTGGCGCTGACAGCCCTCGTCTTTGCGCTCGGTTTTTTTGCCAAAAAGACGTATCATATTGAACGCAGTATTGAAATTGAAGCGCCTAAATCGCTGGTATTTGAATCTGTCAGCCAGTTTAAAATTGCAGAAAAATGGTCGCCCTGGAATGAACTGGACCCCAATATGACAAAAACATACAGCGGTACAGACGGTCAGGTAGGCGCCGGCTTCAGTTGGTCGGGCAATGAAGAGGTCGGAGCAGGCAAACAAACCATACAAGCCATCGGCCCTGACCGGGTGGATTTGTTGCTGAATATCAGCAAACCATTCAAAGCAGACTTCCCGGCCAGTTTTATATTGACCGGCGATAGCCTGAAAACAAAAATTACCTGGACGCTCGATCCGGTGCTCCCTTTTCCCGTCAATGTCTGGGCTATGTTTACCAATGTGGACAGAGCAATGGGGAAAGACTATGAACGTGGTCTGGGCAACCTGAAAAAACATTGCGAGGCGATTGTTCACCCCAAATACCGCGGATATGAAGTGGCGGAAACCGAACTGCCGCTTCAATATTATGTCGGAGTGCGCGCACAAACGGATACTGCTGACGTTCTGGCATTTTATGCCACCAATCTGCCCAAGGCTATTGAAGCCCTCAACAAGGCAGAACTGGAGCCGAGTGGGCCGCCTTCCGGCCTTTTCTGGACCTGGCAGGACGGCATGAGCGATATGGCCGTAGCGGTACCTACTTCGGAAATGAAAAAATATACGGATGATATTGAATCATTCCCTATCGGCGGCGGCCTCGCCTTGGTTGTTCAATATTTCGGACCTTATGAGGGTATCGGAGAGGCGCACCTCGCTTTGGACGACTACATTCTGGAAAAGAAATTAGAAGGTATTCCGCCGGTGATCGAGGCGTTTGTAACGGATCCAGAAACGGAACCGGATACCGCTAAATGGCTTACTAAAGTGATTTATTTT